>JAGRMV010000073.1 GCA_020441045.1 Deltaproteobacteria bacterium
ATTCTGATCATGATTACCTCATTTGGTTATTCGACAAGTATTGGGTGGGTATAAGCCATCAAGGCAGAAAATTTTACCATGTTCTCCGGATAAGCGGTTTAACATCTTATCCATTAAAGCCATAAGGTTAGAATCACCTGTAACTGATTTTGATGATCATATAGCCCCTGTTTTTTCTCACTATAATGAGAATAGTGGGCTGGAAGATGTTTTTGGGTAATAATTCTCACTAAAGGATGAATGAATAATGTCAGGACTTGATTTAGCTGGTGAACGTGTTGACTACGCAGGTTGTCTTCAAATGACGTAGAGTTTCATCTTCAATGAGAACCATGACTTTCTGTAATATCCTCATTTTCAGGAACATCACCCCGGTTTTCTACAGCAGTTCTTAAATTTTTTTGATTTGACATCAAAATTGTGTTGACTAATTAATAAGGATATCGATTGACTTTCTTGGGCTTTTTTACCTATAAGGGTTTTTATCAATAGTTAGGGGAAAGTGTAGTGAGATATCTTGGTCTTTTATTTTCATTTGTGACTTCTTTGGCATGGTCGCAAGATATGCCTATTTTTACTGAATGTGGAAAAGTAATCAATACGTTTGACCAGACAGTTCAAAGGTCATGGTCCTACGAATTTCCTCCTACAGAAAATGCCGATGAAATCACTTTTTATGTCGACGCACGAGGTATTCCTGATGGCTTTGATTTCTACGTGAATCATGAACTTGTTTTAACTGTTTGGGTGGGCAATGGTGGCACCTCCAATGCCGATGGTCTAACGCTTGAAAAAACATTGAAGGGACCGGTGAAGATCAACGTAGATGAACATATGCAGGTATCTTACTCACATCTTTTGCTCAGTGAGTTTAAACCTGAAGTCATACATCCCAATGGACCTGGTCAAGGTGGTCTGATGAAAGTCGTGATCGTTTTGCCGAAAAACAGTTGTCACTTTCAGATTGATTTTTTGCAACACACTTCTCCTTGGCCCCCTGGGCAAAATGAAATCCAAATGTATTCGCATGATGCATATGTCTATTTAGAATGTCCGCAAGAAGTGCATTGTCAAAATGAAATGCAAGCAATTGCCATAACCGATTTTGATATCTGTCAGGGACAAGTTTTTGAGCTTCCCTGTCAAAAAGAATTTAGTTGGTACGAAAAGGGTACATGGCAAACCGATACACAAAAATGGGTGCAAAAGGAAGCTGACACGTCTTCAGTTTTGGTACGTTATGGTAGCAATTGTGCGGTTATTGCAAAGCTATCTTCTGGGGTACCTCTTCAGGGTCCGGATATTCAACAAGATGAAGCATTTGATTTTTGCGATGGATCGTTGTTGCAAGTATGCGATTTTTCTAATCAGGACTATGACATTCGGTGGACCGATCCGGTTGGTAATGTTTTTAAGGGTGAACAAGTCCATGCCGATATGGTTGGACAATATACAGTTGAAGTGTTTAACGATAATTTTGACGTTTCATCTCATATAGACATTCCATGTCCCATCGCTGGTAGTACCCTTCCTGTCATCGAAGAACGGCCAAGGCAAGATGGATGTTTGGGAAAAATTGTATCGATTTGCTCAAATTCACCCTGGATCGAATGGACAGGGCCCAGTGGCAAAATAGGTAATATGGGGGATCGTGAAATCGTTATTCAAGAGTCTGGTATCTATGAAGCAACAGTAGCATACGACAGAATGAAGCAGTGCGTGTTCGTGGCAAAAAAAAAGATCGAGATCGATCTTTTACCTGAAAATCATACCATTTTTTTCCCTAATGCGTTTTCCCCTAATGGGGATGGGCATAATGATAGATTTGCCATCAAAGGTGAAGGCGTTGAGATGGATTTGATGGTTTTTGATCGGTGGGGCAAACAAGTATTTCACAAAAATGGTTTCATTGAAGATTTAGATTTGCAATGGGATGGGACAGCATCAGGCAGGCCTGTTGCTGAAGGGGTATACATTTATAAAGCTTCATTTCGTTTTTTGAATGAGGAGGGGTGTTTAGGGCAATTGTATTTAAGGTCTGGCACCATCACATTACTTCGCTGATCTTAGGCATGCCTTTGGATTTTGATTTTAAAAGGCATGATGGCCTTTTACCGTAAAGCTTTGTAAGCGAATGCATGTATGCATACTTCATGCAGGGTGTCTTCAAATGACGTAGAGTTTCATCTTTAGAAAGTTATTGACGTCATATTTAAAACTTTCGGTGTGTTTTTCCTCAATACGACAAAATAAACCTGTTTTGTTGTTTCGTTTGGGGTCAGGTCCAAACGAAATCACCTGTCCAAAAACTTGTAATACGTCTTGTGATTCAGGGTGAATCAAGCTCACGGCGATTCTGGTTCCCTGTGTCCGCTGCACATCGGTTGGGATAAAAAAAGCCTCTTGCTCTGTGCTAGGAAAAAACTTGATCAATCCTTCAGAGGTTTTAAAGCGAATGGTAAAACGTTGATATTTTCTTCGTTCTTGTTTTTGGTATTTTAAGTCAACATCATCAAAGACCCCAAAGTTAAATACTTCCTGCTCATTTTGCTTTTTTACAACAAAATTGATCCATTTCATGAAATCTTCTTTTTCAATCTTGATAATTTGAATGCCAATCGCCTCTTTGCCTTCATGAATAGTAAACCGCATGACTTGACCTGTGATACGAACTTCGTGCAGGCCCGAAGGTTTAAGTCTTGATAAATCTTTGACATTGATGCCGGGAGAAGTGCGTTCTGTTGGATAGGTCTTGCCATCCAAAAACACTTGAAAACTAAATTCTTTGCGCAATGGAATTTGTGTACCTGCATCTACAACAAGCAAGCAACCATTTCGGGAAACATTGATCATCCGCCCATTGGTTTTGGCATCATCCATAAATAACACGGGAATATTAATCGCATAGCGCTCATATTTGCGTTGGTTTTTTTTCATGCTGCTTGGATGGACCCCATCATATACCAAAGGTGTATAAACCGCAGTCTTTTATATTGTGCACGCAAACTGCATAGAAATAAGGTAACAGTATCGTTATATTGTATCGCTATTGGATTATTTTGAAATGTACTCTAGCGACGTAGTTTAAAATTTCTATCAATGATCAGAATTAATATTTCCTTCCAAAACTTTTGGACTATTTTAAAATTATATTGATGAAAAATCACCCCGGAAAAAAACCACTAGATCTGTGGTCAGGACATCAGACATAAGTTGAAGAGGGAACATTCAGCCCCCTCTTCAAAATTATAATGAATTAGTGATTATCTCTTCTGATTGATGGTTTGGGTCCATTAATCTTATGCTGAGGTTCCAGTTTGGTTTTGGTTTTATTGATATCTTCTATCACGCCTGCTTTCATGGGATATTTTTCAGCAAAATATTGTTGTGCTTGATTCTTAACGTTCATATTCGCATAAAATGCCATCCCCTGATCTAGCATTGCTGGACCTTGTCTTGTTCCTGGGGTCTCTTCATAGATAGATACTCTGCCAGGCTTAATCGCTTTATTGATAGCAAGTCTATAATTGGTATCAATTTGATGGCCTTTCATGGAATCAAATGAGCCATCTGTAGTTTGGTAGAGTGATTGAATATGCATTTCTTTCAATATACTGTTACCGATATATTTGATGGTCCACTGCCCATCATCATAATTTAAACAATCAATGTTAAAATTTGCATATCTGACATGCATTGAAGCTTCACCATCATCGTCGTTGTCAGATTGTATCGATATACCACTAAAGTTAGCACTTTTTTGATACCGAATCTCAATGGCATCACACTCTGCCACCCTATCTTTTAGCGCGTCAAAATCTGCTTCACTTTCCTGTGCAAAAGCCATTTGCGAACATGCGATCATCGCACATAAGAGTAGTTTTGTTTTCATCATGTTTAAATCCTCCTAATTGATATGATGCGCCATTTTAACAAACCATTTTTGTTTTTGTCAATACCTTTGCAAGACCATTATCGACGGGATTTCATTATCATCACATAAACAATGAGCAAGTAATTTCACCCTGGCATACTTTTGGATTGGTGATTTACGGTGGTTTTGAAGTGACGGATAATTTTCAACTGCATTCCAGCGTAGGGGCCTCCTACGCTGGAGTATTTTATTTTGATTTAGTCTTGTTTCACCATCAAGAAGTTGATCGCACCAACTTGATCGGAGGCTTCGGCTAAATCACCGGGAGATTGGCCGACGCACAGAAGAGCGTCGGTAGTAGAGTCTTCTATGTTTTCAATGAATGAACAAGCGATGTTGGCACTGGCTTCATCTGGCACATCCAATGTGCCTGTATACCATCCATCACCAATATCAGAGGCAGCCAACGAAATGGTTGCGGCATCATCACCGGTTTCCCATGGATTGACTTGGGTGACTTGTCGCCCTGTGCCTTGTCCAGCATCGTCAAAGGTCATTTCAACAAAGAAGTTGTTGGCATCTTCGCTGTTATTATTTTCACCACCTTGAAACAAAATACCGCGGAACGTTCCTTCTAAACCTTCAATGGAATTAACTTGTTTTGGAAAAGCAACAATTGCACTACCGGTTTCAAATTCTTCAGTCTCTTCATTGAGCTCGAAGGTTTGCACGATGGCGCCACCATTATCGGTCAAAAACATCAAGGCAACCGGATCGCCGTCTTCTTCTAATGACATCAATCCATTTTCACAAGAACCGGTGATGCTTTCTTGTCCTTCTACAGCGATATCGGGGAAGCCATCGGTAAGTGCATTTTTACTGGTCACTTCCCCGGTGTTTTCAGAAATATCATACGAGAATGTGCCAAAAAAGTCTCTGTCTTCAGAGGAGGCGTCACTATCGCCACCACCTTGGGCTTGGATCCAGTTGGCAGTAAAGTCTTCAGTTGCACAATCGCCCGCGGTGAGCATCGGTAGTATTTCATCCCCACCCAGTGGCAACATGAACAATCCAAAACCTAATATTTCAATGGCGTGCGCTTTTGCACCGATAGTTGGACCATCATCAATGTCTTCTGGATCAACCCCGGTCACAGTGAATTCAAGCACGCCTGTATCATCGACTTCTTCAAAATCAACCGCTACGGTCATCAACGGATCGACATCCGTATGCATTTCCCTGATTTCAATCGATCCGGTGCCATCAGCATTCAGCGTGGCCTTCATAAATGAGCCAGGTCCAGAATAGGTAATGGTTTCTGTCCTCGCAATTGAATCGCCCCCATCGCCAGATGATGAACAACCATAATAAAAAAATGAAAGCGCTGCCAGCAGACAAACACCCCCGATACCAAACGTTTTTTTCATGTTATTTCTCTCCTTGTAAGCTTTACAAAATAGCCCACTACGACCTACGCGTTATAATTATCGGGTATTTGAGAAAGGTACTGCAAGAGGAACCTTTTTTGTCACTTTTTTTTGGTTATATGTGTTTTGCAAGACCTGTTTAAATGGAGTTTAAGAAGTGGAACGTGTTTTTATGGATTTGATCCATGGAAGCTGAGGACGTATTTTTGACGCGTAAATTTATGTGGAATGGAATGTGGCGTTAGACTTGACTTTTATAGGACAAAACCGTACATCAAAACCAGTTTTATCAACCATATTTTGAAAGTGGGGGCATTCATGTGTAAAAAAACAGTTATTATAGGTTTGATTTTATGGAGTGTAGCACCTTTGGTGTTAGCGGACACAATGGAATGCGAATCTCGGAACTCTCGGCAGCAAGAGGGTGATGCCTATCTGTATGAGGGTGGAGCAACGGTAGAATATAAGACCGAAGACTTGCTATTTGTGGTAGAACGGGAAGACGGAGATTTTGGTTGTCCGTATTTTGTTTACCAGCGCAATGATAACCGTGACCTGCAAGATGACAATCAGTTGATCTACGGTGGTATTTCGCAAGAAAATGAAATCATGCAATGTGGCTATACTACAGAATACTACGGCCATGGGGAGACCCATCAAACTGCCGGCGACATGGAATACCTCTGCCCGCTTGTAAAAATGAACCCATAATATTGCCAATGATAGAGTGATTTGAGTGCATCAGTATGCGATGCATGCTGATGATGATCATTCATCTTGTTTCGATCTATGGTGCTTTCGATAAAATAGTAGGCATAGACATGATGGCAAAGTACACGGCGGTACTTTCCATAACTTGATCAAAGCGTGCATGTAGGTTTTCAATCTCTTTATGCATAAAAGCCTCGAAAGGATGCACAATAGCCGTATTATGTTCTGAATGTCGTATGCTGACATCGGCATCGTCAAGGAAAACCGACATCTGGCTTGTCATGTTGAGGTAAATCGCTGTACTTGCATCCGTATTCTGAAAGTAATGGCCAAGTTCGTGCGTAAGGGTATAACCTAACTGTAAGATGGGATCAATATCGAGCAGTTGATGATACATCGGCAATGACTCCGTTTGCCAGTACTTTTTCAAATAACGTCTTTTTTCTGCGGCATTTACTTTCTTTTTGTTTTGGAAAAACATTTTGGTATCTGGTTGACTTATAAAAAACATCGAGCTTAGCAAAATTGGCGGTGTGATATGGATGTTTTCTGGGATAGGTACAGCCGTAAAATAACCAGGATAGCCGAGTGTATCGATTTGCTCAATGCTAAGGTAATTCCTTCCCTCATTTTTAGCGATTTCAAGCTGGTCGAAAACAGATACATCTATAAGAAAACTGTTGGCTTTTCTTTTGAGATCTTTGAAAGTATTGGCCAATGTAGGGTTGAGCTGGCCAAGAGATCCGATGACGGCATCTAAACGTTCATTGGCACTTTTGTTTTGTTGTGCATCTTTGAATGTTGGCTTTTGATCTAGTCTACGCTGAGCTTGGCGAATCGATCGTCGCGTAGAAATGTCAGCAAGAATACTTTGGGTTAATTGTTGTTTCTGTTGCGTGCTAAGATTGAGGCCAATAAACAGTGTGTTTAAAGAATGCCCTGAGAACGTATTGCTGAATGTTTGCTTGGCAGTGGCAAATCGATCATTGGGCTTACCATACATATTGATCCAGTTTCTTGCCCAAAGCGTTCGGGCAGTTTCGAGAATGACCTGTTCTCTTTTGTCCGATTCTTCCGCGTTGGTCCAAAACTGCTTTTCCGTCTCCGATGAAACAGCTGCAACACTAAGGTGAGTATAGGGAACCCCTTGAGCGGCTTGTTGAAGAACGTTATACATTGATTCAGGAAGCTGAGAGAGCAAGATGATTTCTTTCATGATCGTTTTGGGGAAAGTCTTAGGATCAAGTACTTTGCCTTCTAATGTTCCTGGTGTAAAGAGTTCAGCGGTGCAAACATCCATACCAGAACCATATGTGCACAAATCACTGTCTACAAAGTTCAGATCCAAGAAATGGCCTGTCGGAAAATGGAACTTAGTTATGTTGCCTAATTCATCACGCTGCACTGAAAAAGCTTGTATTTGGCCATAAGAAAGTGGTGCCCATAGTAGAGTAAAAATAATTATATTGATCCAATATGCCCTAATCATCCCTGCCAAATAACACATAATAATGCTTTGAGTCAATATTTGTTGTGTTTAGAAAATCTTTTTATAGCATTTTTCATAGCCTTTGCATTGTTGCTACAACAACATAACCATGGTGCAGGATTTGCAGCCATATATACCCTAGGGCTTAAGACGTTCCATCATGCGAGGGAAGGGAATGGTTTCGCGCAGATGATGCAGGCCACAAACCCAGGTGACCAAGCGTTCTAATCCCAGGCCAAAACCAGCGTGGGGGACGGATCCAAATTTGCGTAGATCCATGTACCAATCAAATTCTTCGCGCGGTAAATCATGTTCTTTGATTTTTTGCTCTAAAACGTCTAGCGAGGTTTCACGTTCCCCACCGCCGATGATTTCGCCATAGCCTTCGGGAGCAAGGATGTCCATCGACATCGAGAGCTGGTTGTTGTCAGGGTCTTCTTTCATATAAAAAGCTTTGAAGGCTTTTGGGAAGCGATGCACGATGATTGGCCGATCAAATTCTTGGGTCAAGATGGTTTCGTCATCTGCGCCAAAATCATCCCCCCACTTGATGTCACTGCCGAGTGCATGCAGTTTTTGTACGGCTTGATCATAAGTCAGCCGGTGAAAAGATCCTTGCGCAGTGTTTTGTAAGATGGTGAGATCGCGCTCTAAGATTTCCAACTCTTCGGTTCGGGTTGCAAGCAGTCGCTTAATCACATAAACCAAGAAATCTTGCGCCAGTTCCATGTCTTGCGCCAGGTCCATAAAGGCGACTTCTGGTTCGATCATCCAAAATTCGGTCAAATGGCGACGGGTTTTGGATTTTTCTGCGCGAAAGGTTGGACCAAAGCAGTAGCATTTGCCAAACGCCATCGCGCCAGCTTCCATATAGAGCTGGCCACTTTGTGAGAGGTACGCTTTGTCACCAAAATAATCGGTTTCAAAAAGGTTGGTTGTGCCCTCACAAGCATTGGGCGTAAAAATGGGCGCGTCTAAACAGATAAAACCCTGCTCATCGAAGTAATCTCGAATGGCCTTGATCAGGGTTGAGCGGATTTTTAAAATGGCATTTTGCCTTTTTGAACGGAGCCACAAATGGCGGTGATCCAAAAGAAAAGCCACCCCATGCTCTTTCGGGGAAATCGGATATTCTTGGCTTGGAATATGGATGATATGGATATCGGTAACACCGATTTCAAAACCAAGAGGAGATCTTGTGTCTTCTTTGACAACGCCGGTCACTTCGAGAGAGGATTCTTGGGTGAGCTTGTCAGCAGCAGTAAAAAGTTCTTCAGAAACATCGCCTTTAAACACCACACATTGAATGATGTTGGAGCCATCGCGGACTTGTAAAAATTGCAATTTTCCACTGGAACGTTTGTTGTATAACCACCCTTGAATGGTGACGGTTTTGCCTAAAAATTGTCCAATGTCATTGATACGTACTGTTGGTGAGCTCATAGGGTTACTTCCATTCAAAGGTAGTGGAGCGTGCAGGGCTATACATGCTCAGTGTTTTGGTCGTACTGGTGCTTTTACGAAAGCGAACTTTATATAATTTGGAAAAGTGGTCCATGATCGGGAAAAAATACTCTTGGTGATTGGTACGTTTGAGTGGCGTGATCGAAAGTGGGCGCAACTCTGAAGTATCGTCCACCAAACGCAGCGTCCATATCTTTTTGTCTTCAACATTCTCTTGCAGATTTTGATAGCCACGCTCTGAAGAAAAATGCGCAATGTAAAAATCATCATACGCAGCGTCATCTGCAAGCTCTTGCTGCAATAATGCATCCTTTTCGGCCACACTTAAGCGAAACAAATCGGCATATTCATCTACGTATTTCAGACGTAGATCATGGTCAAAATAGACCACTCTTGTATCAAAAATAACTTTTTCAAGACCGTAGATTTTT
>JAGRMV010000074.1 GCA_020441045.1 Deltaproteobacteria bacterium
GAGGCAATGAGTTGGGTCTCGACTTTCATGTTTATTTGGATGCCAAAGGTCAGTTTGAGCCTCTAACTGTGCTCAAAAAATCGATCACCAAGCCGCTTGCTGCGATTGATTTGCATCATTTGAAAAAATTTAGAGCCAAAGAGCTCACTGAAAAATCACATGAAATGATAACCGCTTTGTGCAAGACCATTGCGCAAGGACACCAAGGTCAGGGTGAGTTGATGGACAAGACAACCCCTTCGGTAAAGCTTGAAAATTTCAGCGCTTAAACGATAAAGAGAATAGCTGCGGCAAGCCAGCAATAAAGTCCAAAATAGTGAAGCTCGCCGTTGCGTACCCACCGCAATAAATAATGCAGCGATATCCAACCGGCTGTAAAGGCAGCCAGGAAACCAAGTGTAAGTTGTAAAAGTGGTACGGTCAGTTGACCATGTAGATCGAGTAATTCGAGCAGCAATGCGGCTAAGATAATTGGAATAGAAATCAAAAAGGCCATTTCCCCACTGTCTTTTCTTTTGAGTCCGAGTAAAAGACAAGTCACAATGGTGGTGCCGGACCGAGAAATGCCTGGCAAAATAGCCAGGGTTTGTGCCAACCCTAGTAATACTGCATTTTTAGGTCCGATTTGATGACTGTATTTGGATTGTTTGGGTTTTAACCATGTAGGCAAAAAAAGAATGATGCCTGTCACCATCAGGCAAGTGGCAACTTTTTCGATTGAATCAAACTGGGCTTGGAAAAAATCTTTGAGCAGAAAACCCAATAAACCTGTGACTATGGTTGTGATCACAATCCAGTAAAAAGTTTGTGTGTCATCACGCTCTTGTAGTGTTTTTGTCGAGGGGCGTTTGCAGGCGGCAGAGATGATTTGGATCACTTGTTTACGAAGCACAACAAGTGTAGCAGAGAGCGTAGCTACATGTACGACAACACTAAATAAAAGCTGTTTAGAATCCAGTCCAACCATCTTTTGGGCAATGACCAAATGGCCCGAACTAGAGACGGGTAAAAACTCTGTAATTCCCTGGAGAATACCTAAGATAATGCTTTCGATCACGCTCATATGTGCCAGTAAGCCTATAAGAAGTGAAAATAATGTACAAGTTTTGGCAGGCAATCCAAGAAAGCACTTGTCATTTGGCAAGATCTATGAT
The DNA here is from genome assembly GCA_020441045.1 of Deltaproteobacteria bacterium. GTDB lineage: Bacteria > Bdellovibrionota_G > JALEGL01 > JALEGL01 > JAGRMV01 > JAGRMV01. The sequence goes on from JAGRMV010000074.1 coordinate 1,155, forward strand.
GATTTTAAAGGGTCCTGTCATGAATCATGTTTATATATCATTGGGGAGTAATGTAGGAGATCGAAAGAAAGCCATTACATTGGCTATCCATAAACTTTCGACATTTGCGGTGGTGGAAAGAATCTCCTCACTGATTGAAACCCAGCCGCAGGAAGTCCAGGAACCGCAGCGCAAGTATATCAATGGGGTTGTAAAAATTCTAACCGAATTATCACCGCCTGAGCTGTTACAGAAATTGCAAGAAGTTGAGCTAGAATCAGGTCGCTCGCTTTCTGAAAAGGGATTAAAAAAAGCCAGACCGATTGATTTAGATATTTTGACATTTAATCAAGATATCTTGCAGTATCAGAAATTAGAGATTCCTCATCCTAGAATGCATGATCGAGATTTTGTTTTGATTCCGCTGGATGAAATTGCACCAAAGTGGAAGCACCCTGTGCTCAATCAGACGGCTAGGGAGCTTCTGTCGAGGCTTGGATCATTTCAAGGTCGACAAAACTCAAATAGTATTTAAGTTCTGCAATGGATTCTCGAATATCGTCCAGCGCGCGATGCGCTTCCTTTTTGGTAAACTTTTTGTGGTAGATGCGAGCAAATATTTCTTTGAGCGTTGATACATCTAATACCCGATAATGAAGAATGTTGTACAAATCGGGCATATAATTTTTGATAAACGCACGGTCTTGACTGATGGTATTGCCGCAAAGAATGATCGCATCATTGGTATTGTAATAAGGCGTTAAAAAAGACAGCAAATCATGCTCGACTTGTTGCAAGGGTTTGCCATCAGGAATTTTTTCGGTCAAGCCACTGGCAGCATGGGTTTTGATACACCATGGATCCATATTCTCGATCACTTCTGGCGGTTGGTACACAATTTCGTGAAATGTAGCTTTGGCTTCAAGGTTGTAATCTGTAATGATGGCAGCTGCCTCTAGAATAACATCCTTATCGGGGTCTAAACCCGTCATCTCAAGATCAATCCATAGGAAGTAAGGTGAACGCTGCTCCATTTTTGCCATACAAACGCCAGTCGTATCATGATTGACGTTAAAAGGCTAGGGCTCAAGAACGATAGAGCACAGGAAGCTCTATCATCGCGAGTTTTTAAAGACAGTGTTTTTGAATGTCACCTTGCGGAAGTAGCTGCATTTTCATGATGTCATTGTCATCATAGGAAAATTGTTCAGGGTAGATACTAGTCGTCGCAATGTGCGAATAGGCTCCAAATAGGTTAGTAAGCGCTTGATCACATTTTTTTGTATAAATATTGTGGCATAAATCAGCTTGCTGAAAAATACTTTGGTTAACCAATTGAATATGTTGTTCAAGCGAAGATAAGAACTCTTTCATTGTGATGGGGTTTTGCTTTCTCCAGACAGGTGAAGATATGAGTTTGAGAGTGTCGCTGGTGGCTTGATCGGTAAACATCCAATTTAGAATAATATCGCCCTGCAAAATATTGTTTGAAAGGTAAAATTGATCTTGCTGTAAAAAGTACGTTGCCAGTTGTGTGATATAGCTCTCTGTATATATAGAATTGTATTTATATTCATTTGCGAGTTCTTCTTGTTTCGGTAAAGTGACAAAACATTGAGCATCAATACCTATATCATAGGCGCCTTGCATACCTTGGTGCCGTTGTTGACAAATGGCACTTTGCAAAATGCCGATATGTGCTGCAGCCAACGTGATAGAGGATAAAAATTCTGAACATTGCGGGTTACTTTGTGCTAGCACTGGTGCAGAGAAAAAAAGAATAAAACAACTGGTAAAAATACGTTTCATGGATCAGATCCTCCTATTGCCATACTTTCATCATATTCAATGCAATATGTCAATATGTTGTTTGTCCGGTTGTGATCATCCCTGCACGAATGTTTTTACATTATCTATTGCTCCCGATGTGCAATGAGAAATTGTGAATATGCCTATTCCTGTGATAGTGATTTTTTATGGATGTTGTATTGATACACCCGACGATACCTTGGAATACAGGGAATATAGGTCGAAGTTGCGTTTCAACAGATACGCATTTGCATTTGGTTGCGCCTTTGGGGTTTGAGCTCTCGGATACGCAGTTAAAAAGGGCGGGTTTGGATTATTGGCCGCATCTTACCTATACCGTTCACGATTCATTAGAAAAATTTTTACAGGCGTTTCCTGATCGGCCGAAGTTTTTATTCTCTAGGTTTGCAGAAAAGCTTTACTGGGACGTATCGTATCCTACAGATGCCATGCTGATTTTTGGTAGTGAAACAGATGGTCTGCCCGATGATTTTAAAGCGCGGTTTTCAGAATCGTTGTATCGTATTCCGACGCCTGGAAAAGTGCGGAGTTTAAATTTATCGACATCGGTCGGTATTGTCTTATTTGAAGCACTTCGGCAACAGCCAAGGTAGGGCGATATGAGAATGCAATGGAATTTCCTATAGTAGGAATTCATTGTCACAACAGAATGAGTCGTATACATAACAGCCATGAACAGTGAAAAAACGCCTGAATGTGTTGTTCCAGCTACGCTTGATGGCTGGGCATGTCTCCATGATTTGTATCAAGTCCGTTGGACTCAATTGCACAAACTATCAGCAATAGAAAAATCGGCCTTGTTTGCTGAGACCAAAACTTTCCTGCAAAGCATTACCAGTCCTGCAAAAGGCCATAGTGGGTATTTTAGTATGCTCGGACATAAAGCAGATCTTATGTTTTTGCACTTTCGTGAAACCTTTGACGATTTAAATGAAGTTGAGCTTGCACTACGACAACAACCGATCTTCGAATATCTTTCCCCAACAACCTCTTATGTGTCCATTGTTGAGTTGGGTATGTACGCGATGACGCAGAAAATATTTGATGAGCTCATTGCCCAGAATTTAAAAATCGACTCTGACGCTTGGAACGCAGCTTGGGATGAGCGCATGCAAGATCAGTTCAATCGCATGAAGGGTCGCGTTTTTACTGATATTCCAAGTGATCGCTATATTTGTTTTTATCCGATGGATAAACGTCGTGGCGAAAAATACAATTGGTATGCAGAGCCGATGAAAGATCGTACCCAAATGATGTTTGAACATGGCATGGTTGGGCGCAAATATGCTGGTAAAGTGCAGCAGATTATTACTGGGAGTATTGGTTTTGATGACTGGGAATGGGGAGTTGATCTTTTTGCCAAGGATCCCAAAGTGTTCAAAGATCTGATTTATGAAATGCGGTTTGATCGTGCCAGCGCGCATTATGCTGAATTTGGTCCGTTCTATACAGGGTTACAATTTCTGGCAGATGAAATTGAGCCTTTTTTGCAAGGGAAGCTCCCTAAATAAAGTATAGGCAGGGCCTTTACATAGAAAATTTTTAGACGCTTGCTTTGTAATAAGGGTTGAAATCTTGATCAAATAAAACGACTTTAGGTTTATGGTAAGGGGCTTTGACTTCTTCGATATGGGTAAAAGCTGCAATGATCAAGATATCGCCAGGGTTAACCATAAATGCTGCTGGGCCGTTGGAGATAATAGCTTTGCTACCAGGCTCCGCTGCAATGGCATAAGTGATATGACGGGTTCCATTGCTTCGGTTCCAGACATGGACTTTTTCATATTCGTAGATACCAGCCATTTCCATCCAAGCGCTATCAATAAGAATACTGCCTTCGTAATCCTTATCAGCGCCAGTTGCTTTGACGCCATGTAATTTGCATTTGAGCAATTCTATCATGATGCTACGCTATATCATTGTCTGATGGTGCTCACAAGCCCTAGAATGACAGATATCTAGATGGAACTATGCCATTTCTTGTCGAATAAGAGAGCCTAAGATATATCTTGCCTGGATTTTGCGATGAACGTCTTCTTTTATATATTGCTTGCTTGTTTTTGGGGGTGCTCGTTTATTGCTATTAAATATACGTTAGAATTATTCCCGCCTTTTTTTGCCGCTTTTTTGCGTACCTCATTGACGGTACTTTTTCTTTCGCTCTATATATTTATCAGGCGTATCCCATCTCCATTACATGACATCAAGACGGTTTTAAAATGGTCCTGGCTTTCTTTTTTTGCATTTACGATTCCATGGGCGACACTTTTTTGGGGAGAGCAATTTGTACAACCTTCTATGGCGGGAATGATCAATAGTGCAGTACCTATTTTTGCACTGTGCATAGGATGGGTGGTGATACCCGCCGATAAAATTTCTAGAATGGGTGTATTTGGTGTTTTTTTAGGTTTCATAGGTATGGGGTTTGTTTTTCTCCCGACCATTGAGATGGGGGTCATGCACAATCAATCGTTTTGGGGCATGATCGCTTTGCTGGTGATGTCGCTGACCTATGCGATCAATGTTGTTTGGACCCGTAAATGGGGCCGAAAAATTGATTTGGCTTGGGTACTTTGGATTCAAACGTTGACGTCTTCGATTGTATTATTGCTCTTATCTTTGCTCTGGGGAGAGTCCTATCCTTCGATGGAAACCATACAAGCGTCTCCACGCTCTGTGTTAGGAATTTTATATTTGGCTTTTTGTTCCACTACGTTGGCCATGCTTTTTTTCTATCATCTTGTACATACATGGGGGGCTGTCAAGGCGTCTTCGGTCAACTACGGACTGCCATTTGTCGCTATATTTGTCGATTATCTTGTGCTTAAACAGTTGCCCTCGTTGTTTGAGTGGATTGGTCTGGTATCAATCATGCTGGGATTATTGTTGCTGCATTTTTATCGACAACGAAAGACAAAAGAAGTGCGTTGACAACATTGACTTTCTGTATTGCCCTGTTAAAAGCCTTGACTAGACAAACTAATTGCAACTTAAGAGGAGTATTTAGCCAATGGCATACCAACAGCGTCCACCGATTGATCCTGAAATTGCTCGTATGATCGAGAAGTTCAAAGCCAATTTTCAACAGTTTCTCAAAAACACCTCGTTTATTGTCGTTGCACTGCTTGCACTTTGGGCCTTTTCTGGGTTTTTTACGATCCAACCTGACCAAGAGGGAGTGGTCATGATCTTTGGAAAATACCAAAGAATCGCACAGCCTGGCTGGGGATGGAACATGCCCAGTCCAATTGGCAGTGTGATCAAAGTTCCTGTGACCAGGGTGCAAAAAATTGAAGTTGGATTTCGTACCATCGATGTGGGACCACCAGCGCGGTATCAAAGAGTCATTGGTGAATCTTTGATGCTTACTGGAGATGAAAATATTGTTAGTCTTGAATTTATTGTGCAGTTTAAAGTCAAAGACCCTTTGAAGTATTTGTTCACCGTGCGTGATCCTAATGGAACTTTACAAGATGCTGCTGAGAGTGCGATGCGGGAAGTAATTGGGAAAAATGAAATTGATTTGGTATTGACTGAAGGCAAAGCCAAAATCCAAACCGAATGCCAAGAAATTATCCAGAGGTATATGGACGATTATCGTTCAGGAATTCAAATCGTGACGGTCAAACTACAAGATGTCAACCCACCAGATGAGGTCAACGACGCTTTCAAAGATGTAATCTCTGCCCAACAAGACAAAGAAAGAATGATCAATGAATCGCAGGGCTTTAAAAATCGTGTGATTCCAGAAGCGCGTGGAGAAGCGGCTGAGCAGATCAATCAAGCGCAAGCTTATAAAGAAGCTCGTGTAACTGAGGCTGAAGGAGAAGCTGAACGGTTTCTTGCATTTTTAAAAGAATACCGTGGTGGCAAAGATGTAACACGGGCCAGATTGTATCTGGAAACGATGGAAGAAATTCTGCCTAATATGAACGTGACCATTGTGGATCAAGGTTTGGCCAATGGTACGCTGCCGCATTTTGAACTCAAAGCAGCAATAAAGAAAGGGCAATAAATATGAGCAATAGAGGATATACCATTTTATTTTCAGTCATTGCCGCGTTGGTTATTATTCGCAGTTCAACCTATCTTGTGCGCGAGTGGGAGCAGGCGATCGTCATTGAGTTGGGTAAGCCAAAGCGAACCGTGACCGAAGCCGGTTTGCATTTTAAAATACCCATGATTGAAAATGTAGTTCGCTTCGAAAAACGACTGCTTGAATATGATGCCGAGCCGCGCGCCCTGATTACAGGAGATAAACAACAAGTGGTGGTAGATAATTATTCAAGGTGGAAAATTGTTGATCCGCTCAAGTTCTACCAATCGGTTCGTACGGTCAATGGCGCCGTATCAAGGCTGGATGATGTTATTTATTCCGCGCTTCGGGAAATTCTTGGGCAGCGTACTTTAAAAGATCTGATTTCTATTCAGCGATCTGAAATCTGTCAAAAGGCACTGGATATTTCCAATGAGACGATGGCTAGAGAGGGGTATGGTATTGAAGTGGTCGATGTGCGAATCAAAAGAGCAGATTTGCCAGAAAAAAATACGCGTAATGTTTTTGCCCGTATGCGCACCGAGCGCGAGCAGTTGGCCAAAAAATACCGTGCAGAAGGAGAAGAAGAAGCACGTAAAATTCGTTCTGAAGCGGAGAAAGAAGCGAGAATCATTTTAGCAAATGCAAAAAAAGAATCTGAGATTCTGCGCGGTTCTGGAGATGCGCTTTCGACAAAAATCTATGCCAAAGCGTACAATCAAGACCCCATATTTTATGAATTTGTACGAACCCTCGATTCATATAAAAAAATCTTCAAAGATGAGACAGCCGTATACCTAACACCGGACAGTAAGATTTTGAAACTCTTGAAAAAAGGGCAATAAGCATATTGTAGATATATACATTTTTAAGGTTTAGTCGAAACGCAGTATGTAATGTTGCTTGGAGATATACAATGCCTCCTTTGTCAGCTTCGCAAGTACTCATCCGGCATTGTATATCTCCAAGCATCTGGATGTATTCAACAAACTTACGTCGAAGTGTGTACACCAAAGATTAAAATACGAAGCAAAACTCAATGGTTTGCATGCTTTGCTCATAGCTTATTGACGAAAATGATATAGAAAGTAAATATCCATTTCAGAAGCCAGCTGCACGCAGTTTTGGCTAATGAGGTTTTGAAATGCTGAAGTTGATACGATAGCAACCAAATTACTTGCGCCAAGACTTGTCTAGTGTGTATTTGCCACCACCTGTGAGAAAGAGGGTGGTGTACATAGAAAGATAGATGAAGGCCAACTCTTTTTTGGTGAAAGGATCATCACCGTGAATGATCAGTCCAGCAACTGCCATCGTGATGATCAATGGCACGCATGCCCAGCGGGTATAAACACCAAGTAAAACCATGCCGGCCATAAAAAATTCAGCGCCTACTGTTAAACCGAGACTGAAAGAGTGCCCTACGCCCAGAGGATCAGGGAATTTTGGGGCAATATCCGAAAAATGGGTAAGTTTGCCCAATCCATGTGAAAAAAGCATGAAACCACCAGCAGCAATACGCAAAGTCAAAAGACCAAGATCTGTATTTTGGAAAGGCAGTTTCATGCTTATTCTATTATTTAGGTACTATTTACTTTCTTCTTCTTCGTTCTCGATTGAAATCAATTCGACATCAAAAATCAAGACTGAGTTGCCTGGAATGGTAGGTCTGTCCATCTCACCATAAGCAAGTTCACTTGGGATAAACAGACGCCACTGCGCACCTTCTTTCATCAGTTGCAATGCTTCTGTCCAGCCTTTGATCACTCCACCAACACCAAATATCGCAGGTGCATCGCGTTTATAAGAAGAGTCAAACTCAGTACCATCAATCAGGTTTCCTTTGTAGTGTACTTTGACACGGTCATCGACTTTTGGGGTTTTGCCGGTCCCTTCTTTGAGGATTTTGTATTGTAATCCGCTTTCAGTAACTTTAACACCTTCAGCGGTCTTATTTTTTTCTAAGAATGCTGCGCCTTCGGCTTTGCCTTTTTCAGCTCTTGCTTTTTGTGCTTCCATTCTTTTGTTACGTAGAGTCACCATCGATTCTTGGATCTCTTTTTCAGAAAGAAGACTGTCTTTTTTTGAAAGAGCATCATTGAGAGCATTTGTAATGGCTGTGTTATCAAGATCAACGCCGAGCTGAGCTATATTGGCACCAAATTGATACCCTAAAGCATAACTATAGCGTTGCTGGTCGGTTTCGAGTTTCCCAGGAGCAGTTGCTCCAGGAGCTTGTTTTTTGTTACATGCAGTCAATGCAACCGCAGAACAAACACATAATGTTAACAATATTTTTTTCATTTTTTTCTCCTTATAAATTTATAAATCGCTAATGG
>JAGRMV010000075.1 GCA_020441045.1 Deltaproteobacteria bacterium
CGTTCGTCTCTTTTTTTGTCGCCTTTGGCTCCATGGCTCATGGCCCGCAATTTTCTGTTATTAAAAAAATTAGCCTATCGTTTTGCGAGTACTATTTTTGATCAGGGACAAAGTTTGCGTGAATGAAGTTGACCATGGAATAGAAATCATCGAGGGATTTGATTCGATATGTTTCTTGTCTTGCTTTCTTGGCAAGGTGGCGGTCGATCTCGAGAAGTTTCATATAAAACTCTCTTTGCTTTCCATTATAATCTTTTTTTAAATGGGTATTGATCAAATAGGCTATTTCTTCAAACGATTCATAGATCTCGCGCCGAAGCCCAAATGGGTTTTCTTTGTCTAGCTCCGAAGTATATGAAAACAGTTTTTTGACTTTGTGCATATGCTTTTCGAGGACGGGCATGTACAGGTCTGTTATTCCTTTTACGTTCTTCTCATTGCCATCGGCATAGTAACTTAACCCAGTACTCGGAAAGTAATGCAGCACAAGTCTAGATGCTGCTGATAATTCTCCCAATTTCCCTGTATAGCCATGATAGGCTTCAATCCTCCCATCCTTATGATCCAAAAAGGCCATCGCCATGCCCATCATAAACTTGCGCCCTGCAAGCCCCTGTGCCAGGTAACATACCCTAAGCTTGATCGTCGCTCGCTCCGCCAAATTTTTTCGGGCTGCCGCAAATACTTCTAACATGTTTGGATCGGTGTCTTGATCAAAAGATAGCATTTTGGATGAGGCATCTCCCAAACACTGCAAACGCGCTGGCGATCCATGATCTGCAATTTCGACTTTGCTGATTTTTGTACAGTGAGCTGGAATATTCGATAGGTATTGCAGTACATCTTCAAACTTTTCTATCGGTACCACTGTATCACTCGGCTCACTACCCCAAGATCCAGGAATGAAAACGTCAGGTAATGTCGCATGCGTATAGAAAAAAAGATGCTCTTTAGGGCAATCTTCTGCCTGGGCAAAAGACTGTGACAAAAACACCGCCACCCCCAAAATGAATATCCTATGCCACCTCATTACGCGTAGCATTATACCATATCTGCAACGGGTCGTTACAGTCCAAAAGTGCGACCCTAATCGCCAACTTGCTCAAATTTTAGTGTCCCGACTCGCTCCCAACTGCTAGCATTTTGCTTTTTACAATAGATATTGGCCACCAAAAGTCCCTGTTGGGCTAGATAAAAGAAATCCTTGTATTCATATAAATACTGATCATTCCAATAGCATTGCTCAGAAAGCAATGCCACCGAAGGGTTCTGCGAGTTGTACCGCCATATCGATTCATCCGATGGGGCAAAGGTTCTGGTTTCGAGGGTATTGCCCTGATCATCAGCGATCATAATCCAGTCATTGCCATATTGACTAGGGCTTTGAAAAATCATTTTCCCATTGATATGCTGCTCCTGCGTACCTTCGGTAAATACATCAATTTCACCTTCAAACGATGCTGTTTTTAATGTTGTGAAAAACTTTGAATTTTTTTTGCGCTGCCGATCAATGATCGACAGACTGGGATTCTTAACCACTCTCTGATCTAAAAAAGCATCCACATCTGTTACCACTTGACTATAGTAACCAAACTCGTTTTCTTTGGCATGCTGAAAAATGGCATTGGGAAAAATCTGTCGATAGCGCTGCTCGATAATTTTTATTGGCAATGGGTCAACTGAGTTTGACCCATACATAGGCGCCATCTTTCCTGCCAATACTGGGCGTTTATTCTCACTGGCAGACTTACCCAAAAAGCGATTGATAAAACTTTTATTGGCTGTATTTTCAGCTTGCACAACTTCTTGTTCAAGTGTTTCAATTTTCTCAAAAGCGTGCTTTTTTTCTCCAATACAAGCGATTAACTTTTGACCCAATAGTTTTTCAGTTTCGGTAAGTCCCTCTTGTAAACCAGTAAAAGAATGTAAAAAATCATCCTCCTCATACGCACTGATTTCATCAAACCATACTCCTTTGGCCTTATCTTTGGGTCTTTGATTGTCATAGACCTCTTTGGCCAAATAGCCCATAAACAAGCCAACCACCAAAAATGCAATACCGATAGGGACAATATAAATAGACTTCATAGCTCTTAGAATAATCAAACAGCGCAGTTAGATCAATCATATTGTCATGCGCTTTATGAGGAGCTTTGGTGCCGACGGAGGGAGTCGAACCCCCACGGGTTACCCCACTTGGGCCTAAACCAAGCGCGTCTGCCAATTCCGCCACGTCGGCATCCTCGTAAGAAAAACCTTCTTTACGTTTCTTTTTCTTCCCTGTCAATCATCATGCACATAGTTAGAGCACAAAAAACACCTTGCTTGGCAAGATGTTCCTCTCCTCGAATGGCACAAGCAGAACAAGGACGATGCGCTTGCCATGTGACTAGGGCAATCAAACTTGGCTTGATTGCCCTAAAACAAGCTAGTGGCAAATCCGCTAGTCGATATACACACCTACCCCCCATCCATCTTGATCAAAATGGATATTCCACTGTGTTCCATGTACATGGTGCGCATCATAGCAAGGGTAACGATATCCACGATGGTAATGGCGATATCTAACATGTCTTTGCACATGATGTTGATGTTGATATCGATGTTGCGTTACATATCGATGTCGATGCTGCTGATATCGACGGACTCGCTGTTTGGTTTGAGGCCGCGATTTTTGTTTACGATCACGATACTGCGTTCTTGCTTGGTAATGCTTTTGCTTATAGTTACTTTGGTAAGTTGATCTCTTTTGGTCTCTTTGCCGTGCCTCTGATACAGATGGCAAAGCACAAAGTGCCGTTATGATCAGCGCTACAAATAGATACCCGTTTTTCTTGTTCATACTTTCCTCCAGTTCTTGTACCAGGATAGCCTAATTTGGCTGAATTCAAGCTGAACCAATGCAGGTATTTAAAAGCTATTTTAAAGCAAATCGGAGATGTACTGCAGCGCCGCCTAGGGCTGAATGTGCAAATTCAATAGTCCCGGCGTATGCCGTCATAATTTCGAAAACCACAGACAAGCCAATGCCAGAACCTTCCTGGCGCTGATCCAAACGCACACCTCTTTGGATGATCCTTTGCATATCCTTTTTTGATAGTCCGGGACCATCATCCTCTATGATGCAAGCCCCCGCTTCCCATGTGATCCGAACTTTGGAGGTTCCGTATTTAGCCGCATTTTCAATAACGTTGCCAAGTACTTCCAACAAATCTCCTTCTTCCATTTTCACTTTCTTGTCAGGTGGAATTGTAGTTGTAAACGTTATGTTTTTGTGTCGATAGACTTTTTCCAAAGAGCTCACAATCGCTGCGACAAATCCATCGATTGCGATAGGTTTGGTGAAAGGAGAATGCCCGACGGTAGACGCTTTTTTGAGCTGATAATCAATCAAATGTTGCATTCTATGCAATTGTTGCTTGGAAAGCTGGGTAAAATCCTTGATTTGTTGATGTTCATCTAACATCGCTCCTAGTGCTGCCAATGGCGTTTTAAGTGCATGGGCCAAGTCATCCAGAGCGTGTCGAAATCGCGTCTGTTGCCCTCGTTCGTGTCGTAAAAGCGAGTTGATATTTTTGGTTAATGGGTGGATTTCAAGGGGGTAATCGTATTCAAATTTATGTTTTTTGCCTTCTTCAATCGCTTGCACCTCGGCAGTTATTTTTTGCAATGGGGAAAACCCCCAGGCCAACATCAGCATTTGCAAACCAATCAATACAAGGCAACCTATACCAAGCCAGAGCCAAAGTCTTTTTTGAAAGGCCTCCATCTGTTGATGAAAAGATGCTCCTTTATCTTTGACAAATACACTATAGATAAATTCTTGTGGGCTATCTTCCACATGCCAAGAAAAGCCAAATCATAAAATAAACCGATGCTCTGCATGTTTTTGCACATCGAATTTCCATTCACCAACACGTAATATGTTTTCTTTGTGATCGCTTTGGCCAGGCCATAAAACATCGCCTCGACTATTGGTAATGACAATATCGGCCCCTTGCGCACTATCGACAAGCAACGTATCATCAAACCACAGTTCATTTTCTCCGATTACATCTACCATCGATAATACAGTATAGACAATACCTTCCAGACGATTACGCTCAGACTCTGCCAAAGTTTTGCGAAACGCCTCTGTCAACAATGTTGCAAGAACCACCGCACTTCCTATCAGCAGAACAATCGTGGCATACGACATTCTAGACTTAAGTGATGTCATGTAGCATTTTCATTTCGAGCCAACGTAAAACGATAACCTCTTCCACGTATGGTTTCGATAGGTTTGAGTGATTCATCCGGATCGAGTTTTTTGCGCAATCGTCGAATAAAAACCTCAATCACATTTGAATCTCTTTCCATTTCCTCTTCGTAGATATGTTCACTGAGAATGGTTTTCGAAATGACGTCCCCAGCATGGAGCATAAGATATTCCAACACTTTAAACTCGTAGCTGGTTAGTTCAATATCCTCGCCATCTTTTTGGACTTTATGGGTAGATGGTTCTAACGAAATGGGGCCACAGGATAACACAGCTGATGACCACCCACCTGATCTCCGCAAAAGAGCGCGCAACCTTGCCAATAGCTCCTCCATCTCAAAAGGTTTGACCATATAATCATCCGCACCAGCTTCAAGCCCCTCTACTTTTTCCTGCCAGCGGTTTCTCGCTGTAAGTATCAAAATAGGTGTTTGTTGCCCTTGCGCTCGGATAGACTGGATCACTTCAAGTCCGCTTTGATCAGGTAAACCCAAATCAACAATGGCCGCATCGATTGCATACTCTTCAAGCTGAAACATCCCCTCTTCTGCCGTTTCCGCGGTTTCTGCGGCATAGCCTTCTTTACGAAGACGTTGACTTATCTGCTCCAAAATAATTGGGTCATCCTCAATAATCAATACGCGCATGATAGACTCACTGTTCTGCTGGAATTTTTACAAAATCGATCCGGCCATTTTTGATCATCTTTACCTTATAAAACAGCTTTCCTTTTGCCTCGAAAAGTTTGGCGGAAAGCGCTCGACCTCCATATTTGGCTTCGGCTCTTTTTTTGGCAACGGCTTCAGAAATCAATCGAACCGTGCTGGTGTCCTTTTTGGCGATCTGTAAAGACGTAGACTTTTTGGGGGATATTCGAAAATGAGGCGAAAAATCGATTGTATTTTGGAAAGAACTTGCTTCGACATCAAGTACAAAAAAAAAGCTTAACGTCATGGCAAAAAGTATGTGGTTTCTATTTTTCATTCTAGATGACTCTACTCCCGCCAGTCTAACAGAATGATCCTGAATTGAAAATGAATGAAACAACGATCCCTATTCATCTACAACTTTACCCAGATCATGATCATTCAGCAAAGGTTCAGCCGTACCATTGTACATTGGTCTTTCATGAAGGGAGAGAACCATGCATAACACAAAAACATATCTAAAAATCATTGCTCTGCTTGGCATTTTATTGGCTAGCTCTTGGCTATCCGGGTGTCATGAGGGGTTTTATTATGAAGGAGAATACGGATGGACTGTATACGAGGAATATGAGGTTATTGAGCACCATCCAGTCATTTACACAGATCGTTTGCTTTTTGAGATTGTCTGGCCGGACGAATTCGACACTGCGGACCTGCACATTAAGCTGGTAACACCACTGGGAGGCATCGTTTTGGATGACAATATTGAAATCGATGGCTGCTTTTTTCTCGGGACCTACTCAGACCTAGATGAACGTAAGGCGACGATCGAGTGCTTGGATCCTTATTTTGGCGTTTTTGATTTGGTTCTCAAAAACCCATCGATCTGGAATCAGGACGTTTTCATTCGAACACGCAAGGAATATGTTTTCGGATACGAGATCCAGACTGAGATATACGAAACCGACGTCACCTTATTTGGACATGACAAAGTGGTCATTCCGTTTACATTTTAGGTACACCAAAATATCATGTTCAAATGCACTGGTGCGGGCTCATCAAAAAACGACCTGCACCAGTCACCTGATAGAGAAATCGCACTATCAACTCCTGTCATGAAATTGTCTAGACATTTGCTTTGTTTAACATCCAGATTGGTTACGCAAACCAATGAAAAGCGCGACATCAAACACCTACCCATTCCCATAATCGGCAACGCAGATTAAGACTAACTTATTGTTTTTACTACATAGATATATGGCATAGATGTTGCTGATTTTATATGGATGTTACGTCAGAATAAATTTGTCATTTTAGGTACTTATCTGGTTTTTTGTTTTTCCCCTTTGCTAGCTCTATCACAAGAACCATTTTTGACAGCAGACGATGCCACCTACCTGTCCATCATCATGCAGGACAATCTTCTTTCTTCGTCCGAACAATATTTGCAAGACTTAAGTGACCTTGATGCGCAGGGGTATTTTTACAAGGATGGGCTGCCATTTTTAAACGACACCGAAACCTGGGGAAAAGTTGGTGTACACAACATTTCGGACAAGCTATTGCCAAAGTTCAGAGAATTTATGCCCATGTCTCAAGAACATCCTGCACATTTGCTCGTACATGAATACGGTTATGCCTGTGTTAAAGCTCTACAAGAAAATGCGCGCAATTTGGGTGGAAAGCAATTTTTTGCACCAACAGCTATCGCGAATTTTTCCCAAAAAATCCAACCCTATGTGCATGACCTTGCAGCGTTTTATACAATACTGAAAAAAAATGCTGCATTTAGAAAACAAATGGATGTTTCTAGAACCGCGGAAAAAATCGAAGTCCCTTTTAATAACGTATTTTATCACTACTTTACCCCCACACGCCCAAATGAAACGGAGCACCCTCCAATGATTTCCATCATGGAACGTTTTGGCATTGCACCATTAAGCAAACAAGAACAGATCACCAAGGGACCCGATTTTATGGATGCCTTTTTACTTTCGACTCGCACCAACCCTGCCAGATTTGGTATCGGAACAAGCACGCCATTTATCAGTGATCGCTCAGGTGTCGTCTATTTTGCTGCAAACCCTTATTCATCAAGTGATTTTGGATCTGCACTTCTGAGCATCACTCTTGATCCAACTGCAAAAATACTCACATATATTAACTCTGAGCTATATGAACTAGAGAGTTTGTTCGATACATTTCTAGAGTCTTCTCAGGATCATTTGGCCAAGGTCTGCAAAGTAAGTCTTATGCCGCTTGTGGCTGAGCAACTTGGTATCACAATGATTTGGTACAAAGCCAATTGGTTTCAGCTTATTGATGCATCAAAAGTAACTTCATTAAGCGTTGTGGATGTAGGGGAAGCGCGGCTTGAAGCTGCGCAAGTCAACGCAATACTTCATGCACTTGATCGTGATCAGGAAATCCGACCCCGTTTGCATAATCGAACCCGACAAGCTGACCTCGAAATACGTTTTGAATAAATCGCATCACCACTTGCGATAACTTAAATAAGTTCTGGAAATCTGGAAAAAACAAAGATCATAGAAGCTGTTTGAATAAGCCATAGGTAGCAGTAGTATATCTCTTGAGGTGATGATATTAGTAAGATCGATATCCAAAACAAGCATTATTTTTCTGGGTAGACGTAGGCAGCGCAATCGTGTAAAACCCCGCTCACTATGAACATTCAAGTCGACTCTATCAATGAAGTAAAAAAGAAACTCACCATCACTGTTGAGGATGGGCATGTCCAAGAACATATTGATGAGGCCTATAAATCACTCCAAAAAAACGCCAATATTCCCGGCTTTCGCAAAGGTAAAACACCCCGCTCTTTACTCGAAAAGAAATTCGGCCCACGCGTCGAAGCAGATGTTTTCCAAGACCTCATGCGAGAAAGCATGACCAAGGCACTTGCAGAAAAAAACCTTGATGCCATTCATATTTTTGATGTTAGCAAACCCGCACACACCAAGGGCAAAGGTTTAACTTATGAAGCCTCTGTAGAAATTCGCCCACATATTGAACTCAAGAAATACAAAGGTTTGACCGTGAAAAAGAATGCACAGGACGTAAAAGAAGAGAGCATCCAAGATGTTTTGACGCGCATTCAAGATTCTCATGCAGTGATGAAACCTGTAGAGGCCAAAACACCTAAAAAAGGACAATATGCTTCAGTGATTTTTGAACAACTGGATCAAGACGGCCATCCAGTGGAAGCCAAAACACCTGGTGAACAGCTACATATGCTGGGACACCCCTCTGCAATCAAAGAAATCGATGACGCCATCGCCAAACTAAATATCGATGCATCTACCGTCGTACAAACCAAAGAAACCACTGGCAAAGATAAAAGACCCGCATTGCATGTTCGCATCACCTTAAAAAGCATCAAAGAAAAAGAAGTACCAACCATCGATGACAAATTTGCCAAGACGGTGGGTCCTTTCAAGTCTTTGGATGAACTCAAAGACAAAATCAAAGAAGACCTCGCCGCAGAACTCGAAGAGCAGAAAAAAGTCGATTACGCCACCCAAATCCTTGACCAGCTCCGCAAAGACCACCCTGCTCCTTATCCAGACACATTGAAGCAGCAAGAAATGCAAAATCTTCGACAAGAGTTTTTTAATCGCGTTGTCCAAAGCGGGCAAAGCTTACCCGAAGATTTTTCCGTTGAGAAAATGGAAGCTGACATGAAACCAGAAGCAGAGCGTCGCGTACATGAGCAAATTATTTTAAGTGCAGTGGCCAAGGCTGAAGACATCAACGTCGATGCCAAAGAACTTGAGCATAAAATCCATGAACTCGCACATATCTATAATAAGCCCGTACAAGAGCTATTTGCTGAGCTTGAAAAGAACAACAGACTTGATGCGCTGCGCTCGCAAATTCTCTCGCAAAAAACGCTTGATTTCCTTCTCAACGAGGCTACGATAAAATAGTTGAGGTAGTATACGCTTACAAGCTGTTTGCCTCATGAAGTAGAAAAAAGAGGTACTGCCTCCTTTTAGAAAGAGATAGATTTATGTCAGCATTGATACCCATGGTGGTCGAACAAACCCATAGAGGCGAAAGATCATACGATATTTATAGCCG
The DNA here is from genome assembly GCA_020441045.1 of Deltaproteobacteria bacterium. Lineage (GTDB taxonomy): Bacteria > Bdellovibrionota_G > JALEGL01 > JALEGL01 > JAGRMV01 > JAGRMV01. The sequence continues at coordinate 9,007 of JAGRMV010000075.1, forward strand.
TTTGCTCAAAGAACGTATTATTTTCTTAAGCACCGCTATCAATGATGAAATTGCCAACTTGATCGTCGCGCAGCTGCTTTTTCTCGAATCGGACAATCCAGAAAAAGACATCCACATGTATATCAATTCCCCAGGTGGATCCGTATATGCTGGCATGGCCATATACGACACCATGCAACATATCAAACCCAACGTTTCAACCTTTTGTCTTGGCATGGCTGCCTCAATGGCTGCTGTTTTGCTGGCTGCGGGTGAAAAAGGCAATCGTTTTTCGCTTCCACATTCTCGTGTGATGATCCATCAACC
>JAGRMV010000076.1 GCA_020441045.1 Deltaproteobacteria bacterium
GCCCAATCTCTTGCTCAATGGTGCTTCGGGGATTGCGGTTGGGATGGCGACCAATATTCCACCCCATAACTTGGGCGAACTCTGTGATGGCTTGGTCTATTTGCTCGAAAATCCCGATTGTAAAAACAAAGCCATTTACAAAATCATCAAGGGTCCAGATTTTCCTACCGCCGGTGAAATTTACGAATACAAAGGCATCGAACAAGCCTATGAGACCGGACGCGGTAAATTTAAAATCCGCGCCAAAGCGATGATTGAAGCCGTCGGCAAAGGCGATAAACAACAAATCGTGGTGACAGAACTCCCCTTCCAGGTCAACAAAGCCAAATTGATTGAATCGATTGCGGATTTGGTGCGCGATAAAAAACTCGAAGGCATTTCTGACTTGCGTGATGAATCCGACCGAGATGGCACCCGAATGGTCATTGAGCTTAAACGGGATGCTACACCAAAAGTCGTGATGAACAAACTTTTTGCCTTAACCCAAATGCAAACAGGATTTGGTATCATCATGCTTGGGCTGGTCAACAATCGTCCAAAAATTGTCAGTTTACGTGAAGCATTATCTTTGTTTATTGAGCATCGCCGTGAGATTGTCACCCGTCGCACTTTGTTTGATCTAAAAAAAGCGCAAGCGCGCGCCCATATTTTAGAAGGACTTAAAATTGCGCTGGACAATTTGGATGCAGTGATCAAATTGATCCGCAATTCAAAAGATCCAAAAATCGCCCGTGATGGTTTGATGAAAAATTTCAAACTTTCACAAATTCAAGCCAATGCCATTTTGGAAATGCGTTTACAGCGCTTGACCAACATGGAGCAAAACAAAATCATCGATGAGCTCAAAGAAATTTTACAATACATCAAAGAGCTGGAGATGATTTTGGAAAATCCAAAATTGGTTGATGAGATCATCATCGATGAGCTCAAAGAGATCAAAGCGTCCTATAACACGCCTCGTAGAACTGAAATCAAAGGGGTTTTGGAAGAATTTTCAGATGAAGATCTGATCGAAGAAGAAGAGATGGTGGTCACTGTTACCCATGCAGGATACATCAAGCGCAATCCGTTGTCGCTGTATCAAAGTCAAAAACGCGGTGGCAAAGGCAAGGTCGGAACCGGCATCAAAGAAGAAGATTTTGTCACCGATGTCTTTGTTTCTTCAACACACGCTTACTTGCTTGTCTTTACCGATGCAGGAAAACTCTACTGGCTGCGTGTACATGAACTTCCACAAGTAGGTCGTGCTGCTCGCGGTAAGCCGATTATCAACTTGCTGCAGATGAACCAAAAAGAAAAGATCGCAGCAATTTTACCGGTCAAAGAGTTCGAGCTTGGTAAATACATCATCATGGCCACCAAAAACGGGGTGGTCAAAAAGACGGATCTGATGGCGTTTTCAAACCCACGTAGCAAAGGCATTATCGGCCTAGATATTCGTGAGGGCGATAGCCTGATCGATGTTCGCTTGACCGATGGCAAGTCGGATATTTTCTTGGCTACACAAAATGGTTTTAGCATTCGTTTTAACGAAAGCCAGGTCCGTTCGATGGGACGTACCGCCGGTGGTGTCACTGGTATTAAGTTCAAAGCCAAAGATGATGGGGTTGTCGGTATGGTGGTCTTGCAAGATGAAGCCACGATCCTAACCACGACGGAAAAAGGCTATGGCAAACGCACACAATCGACTGAATATCGTCCACAAACCCGTGGCGGTAAAGGAGTGACCAATATCAAAGTCACTGCCAAAAACGGTCCAGTGGTCGGTATTGCCCAAATCAGCGACAAAGATGACTTGATGTTGATCTCAAGCCAAGGCAAACTGATCCGGATGAACGCCAGCGACGTTTCGATCATTGGCCGTGCCACCCAAGGCGTGCGCTTGATTGGCCTAAGCAAAGACGAAACCATGATGTCGGTGACTAAAATTGTCAATGAGGATGAAGAGTAGCGACAGCATCTTTATAAGCTTGTAATATTGTGCGGTCGATCAGATTGGCGGAGAGCAAACTTCAACCATCCCTAATTTTTGTGTTGACTTAGCGCTGTATTTTACATAATGCTTTGCATTATGAATAGCTGGGGGGTTATCAGAATTTGTATGTGGGCATATTTTATGTCTCTACCCTTAGCATTCGCGCAACATCGAGATCTTTCGCATAAATTGCCTTCGTCTTTCTATCAAATCATTGCTTCGGCAGATTTACAGGAAAATGCACAAACCTATGTAAGTGATGTCAAACAGGTTTGGCCTGAGTACACCCGCTATCCATTTACGGTTGAGGCTTCTGCCTATCAACCCCTTTCCGATAAACAAATGGAGAGCATGGATTTTAGATTTTTTTCTAAGCTAACACAGGCGCATCCTGAAGCCGTTGTCATACAGGAATTTGGATATGATTGCGTCAAGCAGATCCAAAGACAAATCAAACAAAATGCGCCGACAGCAACCATCTTTCCTGCACAAATCGTAGATCATTTTTTTGCAGCAACCAACAGTGGTATTTTTGATACACTCTCGGCATTCTATGCCCATATGTATGATGATCATGCCACAGGACAACCTTCTCCATCCCAGGTGCAATTTGAAAAAAAGTTTCAACAAATGGTGGGTGATCCGTTTGCTACAACACCAAGTTAGTCCATGGCGTTGAATAATATTTTTTATCATCATTTTACCTGGGATGATGAAAATGCCTCGGAATTACCGGGCTTGCAATCCATTCTTGAAAAACAAGCATATGGGTTTACACCAGATATGCAAAGACCACCATCACCTACAAAAGTTCGGCAAGCCTTAGATCAAGCCATGCAAATGTCACGAAGCAATCCTGTTCGCTTTGGCTGGGGCGTAGGCCAACAAGCTATTCAAATGCGCTCCGGAGCACTGTACTTTTCTTTGCATCATTTGACCTCGGCACAATTTGGCAACACTTCTTTGGCCATTGCAGTCAGTCCTGAAAGCAAAATCGTTTCTTTTGATCTTTTCAAACAATTATATGATGCATATTTTCAATACAAACCTGCTTCATTTTTTGCCGCCTGTGATGTATCTGCGCTATACCCCCTGCTGCTTGAGGATTTGAATGTGGATATGATCCACTATAAATTCGATTGGTTTCAGCTGCTACGGGTGAACACCGTCCAACAATTGCGTTTGCTAGAACTTACGCAACTTGAAAAATTGCCCGATAACAATGCCTATGATGTAGAAAATCATATTCCTTATATTGTCGAGCAATATCAAAAACAAAACCGCAGTACTGAAATCACCGATTTCAAATACGGCGCACCTTTGCAAGAACGACTTCGTATAGATACACTTTGGCCAAATCAAACGCACTAACACGTATGCATTCTTGTAGGGTATGTGATAGTTTATCCATTGTGCATGCAACCATCGATTTCGATAAGTTCACTTATTATTGCTGAGCCAGTTAATGTTCTGACCGATCTTTTGATTTCAGTCTTGTGTTTAGCTTCATTTTTGTGGTTGCGAGGTATGACAAAATCAAAAAGGACGCATGCCCAAAATTTAACATTGATCTATTTGATAAGTATGGGCATATCGACAGCAATCGGTGGGATCGTAGGGCATGGGTTGATCCATTACATCTCTTTTGCATGGAAATTACCTGGCTGGATTGCCGGTATGATTTCGGTTGCCACGCTTGAACGTGCCTCTATTGTGCATGCAAAACCATGGCTGCATCCAAAAGTCAGCACTTTTTTTTCAATATTCAATATCATCGAGCTGATTTTTTTTATCATCGCCAGTATGGTATTTCTTGATTTTCTATTTGTGGAATTTCATTTTTTGTACGGCTTGCTGGTGATTATCGCCCCGTTTCATGCCTATGTGTTTTTTAAAAATCGACATAAATCCAGCTTATGGCTTTTGGCATCAGTCGCTTTAAGCCTTATCGCAGGGCTGATTTTTCAAATGAAAATTTCACCACATATTTGGTTTAACCATAACGATCTAAGTCATGTGGTTATTGGCTTAGCAATTTTATGCATCTATCAGGGCACAAAGAATTTTTCTTCAAGTTGAGTAACAAAAGCCATGATGGTGTAATTTTTCACAAAAAATTGATAGAGATCAAAGGTGTAGACAGTATCTAGCAAACCAAAGACGCACTGGGCTAGGGCAGTACATCAACAAGTAGGGGATCGATAAAACACACAATAAATACAAATAGTTAAATGAAATAAAATCAGCTAAGACATATTTTGCATTGCGTAATAAGGACGGAATGTGCTACATTGAGGGTCCTAATAGGAATCACTTTCTATACAAGAATAATTGCGATGATAGCATTTTGGTTTTAATCTCGGTTTAGAGAAAGGGGGAAAAATGGGTAAAAATATTCGTCTGTATCTTTTGTTTTTGATGATAGTAGCCTTAGTTGCTCCAAATGCGATGAGTCAAAGTCCCAATCAGGTGTAATACCTACTTCCATGTATCTAGGGCGCAATGCCCTAAATCCATTTGCCCAATTCGGCCAAAAATTTTTTGATGCTATTATTCTTCAAGATCAATCCATCAACACCGCATTTAGCCAAGCCATTTTTTCGTATGACCAAGCTGCGAGCCAGTCAGATAAAAACATGGTGAAACCATATCTAACAGTCAAGTTAGAGAATATAGATAAATTTCCCTGGTTGACACTGGAGAGTGGAACGGTGCTTACTTTTTTACCAAGCCAAGGCAAAGGCGGAACAAGAGTCTTAGATACATTTTTGAGTTGGGCACAAACGTTTCAAAATATGCAACAAACCAAACTCAAATACAGTGAGATATTGGCGTTATTGGATCCATATCGCGATGCACTTGTCGATAGGTACACAGATTTAACACATGCCAAAATTGCTTTTAAGCTAGACCAAGCGGTCCATCAAGGCCTATTTGTTGATGATCGAATACAAGTCTCAGAAAATACACAAAATGAAGATGCGTGGTTAACCTCACAGCTACCACAAGGTGTACGTTTGCCTGAAAGAAACAACGATCCGCAACCCAAAAAAAGCGGGTATAAAAGCGATCGTCTGGTATTGGCGAACTCACTCGGGCAAACAACGGAAAAGACAACAAGACAGATCGGGTACGATTCAAATGAAGCATGGGTGAGTGATCTGCATCCAAATAGACTTAAACAACTTTCTGATCAGTTAAATGAGCGCGGCAGGGATTCACGTCAGACAAGACCTAGTATCTCTCTTCAAGAAGATGTGCAGCGCATCTTTAATCAAGAGCACGTCAATAACCGAAGACAGATTTTAGATCAAGCATACCAAAAATGCATCGAAGAAAAAGATACGGCGGAGCATCAACGGACATTTTCGATAGAGATGTGTAAAAGCATTGCCAAAATTTTACAAAATACAAATCGCGTTATGCAGACGTTTTCCTCAGAGAGTATTGCATTATCTTATACGCAACGTTTAAAAAATGAGCGTATGACCCCAGAAATATTTGCATCTCTACCAAGAGTAGATGAACGTGGAAATGTACGACTATACACCTTTTCTGATGGAGAACAGGTCATCATCAAAAGACTCAAAGATTTTATTGTAAATGCTGGTGGGCATGAAATTGCCGCTGAGTTCTTATCAGTTTATGGACAGTTCGACCTGGTTGGTAGAACTGAACATTTTGAAGTTTTCGGGCATCAGTACATTGTACAAGAATACTTTGGCAATATGACCGAAGGAGTTACACCTACACCGCAATCGAATCCTTTAGTTGATGATATATTTACATACTATGCTGCGAAGGCATTTATTTTTGATTTTCTTTCGTCTTCATCAGACCGAGGATTGGATAGAAATATTTTGGTGGCCGAAGATGGCTCTATTAGATTGATTGATCATGAGGATTCATTTTCAATTGCTATGCCAAACACTGAAACTGTTGAAGCAATATGGCCGACTACAATAGCGAGAATACTTATAGATTTATACCCAGATTTGGGCGAGGGAACACCTAATACAGGTTCATGGCATGATTCATGGCAGCACATCATAGAAAATTATCAAACAGAAACAAATTTTCAGGAAGTTCTGCAAAGAGCTGTTTGTATTGCAAGAGATCACATCATTTCTGTTGCTGATTACAGACAAACGGTTGGAAGAGAAAATATATTCCCACAAACATTGCTAATAGAAGAAATACAATCATTTAATAATCGTCTTGACTATGTACTCAATTTACTTGGGCATTGTGAATGATAAACCGTAACTTACGTACAAAATCACACACGTTTACATTTATACTTACGCTAGAATTTTAGCAATTTGTTCAATCAGTAGAGTTGGGTTGTACGGTTTGGTGACAAAACCAGCAATGCCTTCGGCTTCGAATGAATCTTGGAGGTTGGATTGGGCTGTTGCCATTAAGATCGGAACTGATTTGCCTTGCTGTGTTTGACGAAGCTCATGTAGACATGTCCATCCGTCCATTTTTGGCATTTTGACATCCAAAATAATCAAATCGGGTTGTTGATTGGTACAGTGACGGATACACTCTTCTCCATTGGTTGCCATAATAACATCGTACCCATTGTTCATAAGACGGGCCTGTAAAAGCAAGCGAATCGATGGATCATCATCGACAATGAGTATCTTTTTTTTCTTCATAGGATCTTTATTATACTGGTTTTATCAAAATTTTTGAATAGATCTTCATCATCAGGGTAAGAAAATATTTTTGATTGTAAGTTTGCCATAGTAGAGCCGATATTCATATCTTGAAATCGAGAAAAAAGAGCTTGGGCCCCTACTTTTGGCGTAGATGGTAATACAATAATCACATTGTCCTGATGAAAAAAAACTTTATCGCAAGAACCACGCAAAGTATTTTCAATAGTGGTTTTAGGAACAATGGTTCGGGAAGCATCTTCTTTCCATACAATCATGCTAAAAGTATCATTTCTCTGCGCACATACTTTTATTTCTGCCTGAATTTCTTGTACGATAAGTTCAATGATGGACAACCGTGGAAAAACTAGTTTAAAAATGGTTTTTTCGTTTACGATACTTTCAACCAAAATTTCACCGCCATGCAAATTGACCAGGTTTTTTGAGATGGTTAGCCCTAAACCAGTGCCTTTCACATCAGCGTGTTGTTTGGAGCCAAATTGTTCAAATTTATTAAAAAGTCGAGAAATATCCTGCTCTGTCATGCCTCTACCAGAGTCTTCGACCCAACACTGAATATGATGATTATCTTCATGTAGAGATAATTTGATAAAACCTTGCTCGGTAAATTTAAGAGAATTACCCACCAAATTATTTAGCACTTGCGCAATTCGATCAGGATCTCCATAAAATAAAACATTGTTGGTACATTCTACCTTTATATCTAGGTTTTTTCTTGCAGCAATAGCTTTAAAAGATTCCGCTGTTTTTTCAACCAATTGACTAAAATCAAATTCATGACGTTTAATACGAATGTTAGACGATTCTAACTTGGCCAAATCCAGTAGATCATCGACAATTTTTTGCAACTGTTTACTTGCATCAAGCGAAAGCGCTAACATTTTTTCTTGCATTTCACTGATAGGTCCATGCAAACCTTCGGTGACTTGTGCAATGCCTTCTTGCACAATACTGATAGGATTACGAAGTTCATGCGACACAGTATTCATAAAATCATCTTTTTGTTGTTCAAATTGAATACGGTCTGTGATGTCATGCATAACATACATAAGACAGTTTTTTCCTCCCCATTCAATAGGAACAGAATGGATATGTAAGTGCATTTTATGACCTGTTTTTGTAAATGACTCGTGGATAAAAGGTTGGGTTTGATCGGATAAAAAAATAAATGGCTTGCTTCTAATTTCTTGGTGTGTTTGGCCTAAAAATTGTTCAGCGGTTTGGTTCATAAGAATAATGTCATCTTTCTCATTGAAGATGATGACCCCATCAGCACTGTGTTCGACAACTTTTTTAAAACTTTGTTCAGTACCTCGAAGCTGTTTTACAAAATTTTCTAATTCAAAAATACGAGCATGATCAAGCGCGCACCAAATTGTTTTTTGAATGGACTGGGGTGTATCATGATCTAACAGAAAATAGCTGCATTTATTTTCCATCATGAAATGGAGATAATGGGTTTCTCTTTTTTTCGAAGTAAAAAAAATAATCGGTTGATCTGAATAGTGTGTTGAAAGATCTTGTAACAAAGAAATATGTGACTCAATCAAATTTGCTTCGATCAAAACCAAATCACAATCACGATTTTCTAATAAATTCACAATACCATCGGTATCGGTAATAATAATTTGATATAAATACTTGGCGTCATTTTCTAAAAAATCAAAGCTTAAAGGCTCATTTTTATCTTTTTTTACAACAATAGTAGTTAATCCAATGCGAGGTTGAATCACATTTCCTCTTTATCTATGCTCATGCAACATCGAAACCCCAAGTTGTTTTTTGTGATAGTGGCTGTGTACTCTTTTTTGGCTGCACATCGCGATGCCCATCCTGGTAAATCAAAAGAACCTCCTTTGACAAGGTATTTATTCGATTCAAATGCGCCTTTTTGCTCGACCCATTCTTGTACGTTGCCACTTAAATCGAAAATATTCATGCTGCTTTTACAGCGGTTATAAGCGCCTGCGGCTTGTATTGCGCTAGATTGTACATTGCATATTTGCGGATCAAAGATATTTCCATAGGGGAATATGATATTTTGTGGGCCTTTACAAGCATGCTCCCATTCAACTTCATTACATAAACGTTTGTTTTTTGCTTCACAAAGAGATTTGGCTTGTATGAAATTGACATTCACCTGAGGAAGTTGATTTTTTTTATTTGGATATTCAAATCGATCCATACAAAAAGAGGTAGCAGTATGCGGAGCTGCAAACGTTTCTAACAGAGCATTACGATCAGGATCACTTTTGGCAGAGCCAAAGTAAAATGTGCCAGCGGCAATTTTTACCATGTCATTCGGGCAATCCGCAGCAATATTTTGCGGTATGGCTTGAGTTGCAGCCACTTTGACTGGTGCAGATGGTTGTATAGGCTTTTTCTTATGTTTTTTGGCAGGAGTTGTCTGTGGTTTTGATTGAGTTACGACGATCTTTTTGTCTTCAGGTTTTTCTTCAACTGGCTGTGGCAATGCATCTATATTTTTAGAACTAGAAGTATTAACAAACCATAATCCAGTAAAAAAAACAAAGACCAACGACATGATAACCGCCCAGTGTTTGGCATTTGTTTTGCTTGTGACATTGGTTTTTGCCGTTAAGCTATTTGTTTCTAT
>JAGRMV010000077.1 GCA_020441045.1 Deltaproteobacteria bacterium
GGCAAAGACAGTGGCCAAAACGCCAAAAAAATCTGCCCCCGCTCCCAAACCGAAGAAGGAAGTACCTGTGAGTGAAGAATCCAAGAAAGATATGGTTGCAACCACAATCATTGTTGAAAGCGACGATGTAACCGAACATTCGGCCAGTTTTATCGCCTCTGAAAAGGAAGAGTCTGATATTTCGCCTTTTAAAGACGATTTTGACACATCTCGCAAAGAACTAGAAATTGTCTATGCCGAGGATGAAGAAGATGGTGAATCTGTTGATGATGACCTCTACGGCAACGATGAAACCGATGCTTTTGATGCGTTGGATGATGATCTAGAGGGTGGTAGCAGCGAAGACGATGAAGATTATGAGACCATGACCGCCTTTTCCGAAGAGAGTTTTTTAGACGATTCGGAATATGATTACGATGAAGAGGAATAAGCCTTTTATTGGCATTACCGGTAGCAACGCCTCCGGCAAGGGAGAAGTCGTGACCTACCTGCAACGCCAAGGCTACACCCCTATTTCTTTATCCGACCTTTTGCGTGATATCCTCAAAGAACAAGGCCTGCCAGCTGACCGTGTGCATCTAACTCAAGTGGGGCAGCAGCAGCGTATACAATATGGTCCTGGTGTATTGGCGCAACGAGCAATTGATAAGATCATCGCTCCGACCCTCCAAGATCAACCAGAGACCGCGTTTGTCATTGATTCGATCAGACACCCGGAAGAAGTACGCATCTTACAAGAGCATTTACCGTCATTTGAGCTATGGGCCATTGATGCCGACGTCGATATTCGTTTCAAACGATCGCAAAAAAGAGGTCGCAATGAAAACGCTGAAACCTTAGACGACTTTATTGCGCAAGAGAACCAAGAAAAAACCGACAATCCGCATGGCCAGCAACTTCATCACACAGCGTCCCTGGCAGATCATACCCTGATCAATAATGCTGATTTTACCCAGCTCACCAGACTGATTGATGACCTTATCTGTATAGGTTAGTAGGTGTCTTTTTTGTATTGTTTGACATCGTGGAGCGGTAACAGTTTTCTGACTTGCGCGATTCGGGCAAAATCGATATCGACTGTAAAAACCCCCACCTGATCTTGGGTATTAAGTAATACTTTTCCCCAAGGATCCACCACCATCGAATGGCCAAAATAGGCTTCGATCCTAGGGTCCTCATGTTGACCGATACGATTGCTTGCAATCAAATAGCATTGATTTTCAATCGCACGCGCTTTGAGTAAAACTTCCCAGTGATCTCTGCCAGTGCTTCGCAAAAATGCTGAAGGCAGTGTAATGAGATCTGCAGGTTTTTGCCTACCTGCCGATAAATAAAATTCCGGAAATCTTATATCAAAACAAGTACTTAATATGATATTCCAAGAATTTAATTCAATAGAGACCGCATCTGTTCCAGGAATAAATTTCTTGGTTTCGCGATAGGGATCGTCACTGCCATCGTCCATTTTAAACAAATGCACTTTGCGGTATTTCCCCACCACTTCACCTTGCGAGGAAATAACATATTGCGTGTTATAGAATTTATTCTGCCCGGACATTTGCTCTGTCCAACTTCCTGCAAAGCAGTCCAAATCATGCTGTAAAGCGAGTTTTTTGATCTGATTTAGCACAATATCTGACGCTTCAACGGACTTTTCCCGAAATTCATCCATACATGCAGTTTGATGCGTCCACATCTCCGGCAGAAACACCCAATCTGCCCTCTTGGCTTTTGCATCTTCCATCAAGAGTGCAACTTGATCGATATTTGCTTGCACATTTTTGCCTGTAACAAAATTTAAAAAGGCGACCCTCACCACTTCCAGCTCCTTTTGATCAATTGGCGAAGAAATCTTGCACGGATTGCACCGCATCGTTCTCAATCGAAAACGCATCGCCAAAACCAAGTGCGGTGGCTACGACATCCGACTTTTGCAAGACCTTGACATTATAGTCCGAACTGCCTCCAGAGGAACATGAGATTCCACTAGCTAACATACTGATAATAAAAAATATTTTCAAGCCACGTTCAGGCGAGACAAAGCAGCCACCCAGAATCAAACCGACCACAAAAAGCCACATCCACCACTGGGGCCCCGCTGTATTACTTAGGTCATACGTAACCAAAAATTCCTGTGGCGCATCATCAAGTAAGTACATATCTACCCCAGCAATAGTAAACTCGCCATTGGTAATCTGGGTGGTTTGCCCAAGCAACGTATCACTATCATCGACCTGGCCGTTTTCATTGTCATCACGGTACAGTTTGGCAGTCGTGGCACTGCCTGCACCCACTTTGCCTTCATCTGTAAAAGTGATGTCATCGATAACAAAGCGATCTCCCTTGGCAATGGCTGTCAACGACGCAACCAATGTTTCACCATTGTCTTGCAACTGATTTTGTGCGGTAAAGTCCAAAATAACTTTGGGCGGATTGCCCGTAATCGACGCGGTCAGTTCAAATCCAACAACTTCATCGGTATAATTGACCAGAACCAGATGATATTCACATTCTTGGATCGAAGGGCTACTCGAAGAGGTCAACTCAATGGTTTCCAACCCCGATGTGGTTACCCCTACCACATCAGATTGATCATTGGCTGGATCAGATTGATCATACAATGGGCCAACAATACCAGTAGCCAATGAAAATGGCGAACCACAGCGCACCAACAAATCAATGTCATCATTGGTATCATTGGCTTCCAACGTAAACGTCACGGTACGGGCATTGCTGGGCACAAAGAAAAAGTATTCTAAATCGTGAATCGAAGGAATAACGCTACTGTCAAAGGGTGTACCTGCAACAATCGAGCTGGCAACAGAGACATTGTTTTGCAAACGTCCGTCTTCATTCAAGACGATATTGATGTTGTTGATGGCACTACCTGAGACCGAAACATCTGCAGCCCCATCACGGTCATCGACATCAGGATCAAAACTTTCATCGGTTCCCGAATAGTATTCGGTCGCAATAAAAGGTGGATTGTCCTCCCAAATATTGATTGCTGTCTCAATCGGAGATACCTCAACCTCATAATCGCCATTGGGGAGCAAACCACAGGCAAAGGCACCATCGCCTTGCAGTTCTGCCCCAGATATCCAAGAAACCGCATTTTCAACAGCGCTGGTATCACGACAAATTACGTTGGTCGCCAATACACCTTCGCCAAAACGATTTGTGATGGTGCCTTGAATGGAGCCACCGTTGGCAATTTCGTCCTGAGCATAGAGATAAGAAAACGAAAATCTATCATCAAGCTTTAGGGCTGGTGTCAGTGCAGCTGCAGGATCTGATGGTATAAAGGGATACATCAAAGGGACTTTATCAGGATCACTTGTGGTCAGATCCCCATTGATTTGGGAATGCACCAAATTGAGCGCGTGCCCTAATTCGTGCGAAATAATGTACTCTAACTCATCTGCATCATCGACCGCTGCCCCATTGATCATCATATAAGCACAGGTAATATCACCGGAGCTATTATATAAAGAAGGAGAGGCAATACCTAAGACACTCGTGCCTAACCCGACAGAAGAGAAAAAACTTCCATCAGCATCAAAAAAAACGGCCAAATCTGCGGTGGCAACATCACTTCCGATCAAACAATCACTTGCTGATGTTTGCTCTGCCATTTCATCGATATTTAAAAAATCATCCACATTGGCATTGGTGATATCGGTAGATACATCTCCAACAATGGTTATATTCAAACTTGTTCCCGTGACCGCATTGTAGTACCCAATGGCATTGCCTAGGGCAGTATCACCAACCGCATTGCTGACACCATTGGTTGAACTCACCACACCTGGATCTACTGCGATTTGTACATCTGTGGAAACATTCCATTTATAGGGGGTGCCATCTTCGCTATCAAATTCAAGATAACCTGCGTGCATGGATTGCAATGCGCAGGTCAAAACCAGAACAATACGACGTAGGCTTTGTTTCATTTTTTCTCCATGATGATTTGTTCTAGTAGATCAAGCCCAATAGGGGTTTTCTTTTGGACCTTGGTTGATAGCCCCTTGCTTTGTACCAGTGCTTTGATGGAAGGATTCTGAATGTTATCAAATAAACCTTTGGCTTCTCGATTGGGTATGGCTTGTACAGATGCTTTGGCATTTTTGATATCTTCCACATCCTTGGCAAACAAAGTAAACGTAAGCAAGCCCGTCGGGGAAGCAAAACCATAGGCACTTTTACTTGGTAAAAACATCAGATAATGCTGCCCTTTGCGTAGAATTGGCAAACCAGGAAAGACTTGTCTTTTTTGTTTTGCGTTCTGATTGGCCAATTGTCGAATGGTGACTGTTGTTTGGGGGCTGGCGCCGTACCATTGAAGCACTTTAAAGGTGGTTTCAACATATTGCCGCCCCTCTACCACACCATCACTTTCTGAGATGACAGTTCCAGCAAAAATAATGTCTGAGTCATCACGCATTTCTTCAATGTTGATTTCTTTATACAAAATCCCCCACGCGTTGACCGAAAAACACAGCAGCAATATAAAAACTCTTACCATTTGAACCTCACTGACAGCAATAGCTGCCCTCTTATATTCATTGGAATGGTCGCCTCGCTTCGGTACACCATAGCCTGGATGGAAATAGGCTCGATCCCGAACGCAATATTGTCATTCAATACATAATCGACCCCAAGCCCAGCTTCAACATTGGCACCGTAAAAGCTATTACCACCAGAAAACAGGTACTCAAAGCTTCCACCAAGCTTGGCATAGGGCATCCATCGCTCTAAATCCAATGGCGCAAAATAACCATTGATCCCCCCCAACAGTGTTTTAAAGCCCTGACCTTGAGCATACATGAGGGGTAGCGATAACCATATTTTATCATTAATGATCCTATCGACGCCAATACCAAATCGATATTGAAAATTTGAAAGCCCTGAACTGGAAAAGTAGTCTTTGATGCTATACACCGGCCCCAAAAAGGCGCGATACGTATAGGTTGCGCCATGACGAAACTCGTTATCTTGAGTTTTACGTTTGGCGGCAGGCTTCGTTTTGGTTTTACCTACAACATCATTGTCGGTCGATGCCAGAGGGGCAAGCGCGGAAGGTTTTCGCGGAAGATCACGTGGCTGCTCAACAATGACTGTCTTTTTTATGATCTTGTACTTGGTCGTAGAAACCTCTACCCAACCATAGACAAAGCCGCCGCCTGCAATTGTTACTTTGATACGCAACCATTGATCTTTTTTTTCAACGATTTCTAGGAGTTGATCCTTCTTTGCTGCAGGCAGGGCCCTTGCGCTGGTCGAGGCAGAAGCATAGACCGGCACAGCCGGAGCAACAATTTTGATATAATACTTGTAACTAGCTGCAAAAGCAGAAGCCCCGACCATCCAGAAAGTCAGAAAAACGATTGCTGCATATTTTTTGATCATATCGTCTTAGCTAGTTATTTTTTAAAGTTCTTGTACGCTTTATCTAAATCTTTTGGATTTCCCACTCCGTCGATACTATCAACCGGTACGGATTTAGAAAATGCGTCATCGGCAGCTTCTTCGTCTCCCAACGCTTTATATGCTACTCCCATATGAAAATACGCATCTGAAAGTTTAGGGTCCAACTGCAATGCACGCTTTTCATAATCAATGGCTTTTTCATATTGCTTTTCCTTCACCATGACTTGACCTAAGCCATAGTACGCTAGCGCCTGACTCTTTTTGATTTCCAAAGATTTTTCAAACGAGCGTTTGGCTTTGGTGATTTTGTCTTCCTTGATATAAATCAACCCCATGTATGTATGTGCTTGTGCATCGTTCTTATCCAGTAAAATCACTTGTGAAAAAAGCCGCTTGGCTTCTTTGATAGAGTCATTTTCATAATGCGCCTGCCCTAATAAAAACTGAATACGTTCATCTTTAGGGTGGTTCTTCGCATAAACACTTAAATCCCGAATGGCAAACTCTGGTTTATCAACATATAAATCCAGCTTCCCGAGCTTCAGAACGATATCACGTGATTCTGGAGCATAGCCAATGATTGCGCGGTATTGCTCGATGGCCAGCAAGTACTCTTGGGTTGATTCGTACATTTTCGCAAAATCAAAGCGAGCTTGTGTGTAATCTGGTTTTGCAGCAATGGCTTTTTCAAAAGCGCGTACTTTTCTGCGTTTTTGTGTCGCCAAATTAAAGATGATGGCCTTGGCATACCAGGCCTCTGCATATTTATCATCGATCTGGGTTGCTCTTTCATAGGAAGTCAACGCTTGACTGATTTTTTCCATTTTTTGATAGACCTGACCCAATTCGTAGTGGGCCAATGCATTTTTATCATCAAGCTTGATGCTATGCTTTAGTTCCTCCTCTGCCCCATCAAGTTTGTCCCAACGACTTAAAATCATTCCTAAGCGTAGATACGAAATGGGTTTTTTAGGTTCTACTTCTTTTACAATTTGATACGCCGCAAAACTTTCTTGGAAAGCTTCTTTCTCAAAATAAATTTCACCTAACATTTCTTGTGAAGGAGCATGTCGTGCATCAATGGCTACCGCTCGCTCGAGCTGTGCTTGCGCAAGATCCATTTTTTTGAGACCATAATAAACCTCACCCTGATGAGACAACGCGCCAAAATGCTTCGAGTCTAGCGTAATGACTGCATCAAAAGCGGCGATCGATTTTTCCCAGTCTTTGTTTTTTTGGTAGGCTCTGGCTCGCAAATAAGCCACTTCAATGTCTTTGCTATCAAGTTGATAGGCCTTTTCATAAGCCTTGGCACTATCTTCATATTCTTGCAACTCATCATGTGCTCGCCCCTTACCGACCCAGGCCAAAATATTTTTACTATCCAAACGGACCACTCGATCGTAGGTTTCTGCCGCCTCTTTGAATTTAGCATTGGCTTCAAATGAACGAGACAGGCCCATCAGAACTTCAACATTTTTATCATCAATTTCCTCGCATTTTTTGAACACAATTAAGCTCTGTGAATATTTTTTCTGATCATACAACTCTTGCGCATACGCGAGCTGGTATTGCAGCGATTTAGGTTGAATCTGGGTAGCTCTTTGATAATACCCCAAAGATTTTTCCGCATCAGTTTGCGCCAGCGCAAAGAAGCTTTTATCTCTGGTATCATCCAAAGCAATCGAGCGTTTCAAAGAAGATATTGCGTTTTCACTTTGACCAGCTGCTTTGTAAGCAAGTCCCAATTTTTCATGCCCTTGCGCATTATTCGGACGCTGATCTGTGACCACAGCATAGGCCGCAATCGCCTTTTTCGGTTCTTGATCGACCATATAAAGATCACCCAATTTTTCTTGGGCCAATATGGCCTTAGCATTTTTCAAAGTGATTTTTCTAAGCGTATCTTTGGCCTCTTGGTTTTTCCCCAAAGACTCTTGCACAAGCGCCAATTCATACATCACTTCTTCATCTTCATTTTCTAATAGCGACAGCGCAAGCTCATAGGCTTTTTCGGCTTTTTTATGTTCGTTCATCAGACGGTATGAGCGTGCCATTCCTTTAGCACTCTGTGCTGTAGGTGCCCGTTGCTTATGCAACACTTCAAAATGTTCGGCAGCTTCTTGGTATTTTTTCAAAGAAAGTAACAAAATTGCTTTTTGCTCTAGCGCCTCATGGGTTTCTGGTGTCTTTGATAAAACGGTCTGATAAGTTGCAATCGCACCTTTTTTATCTCCCGTTTCTTCTTTGAGCTGTGCAACTCGGATACCTGCTTTAGCATTATCGGCGTCTAAAGAATAGGCGCGCTGATAATACTCGAGCAAAATTTTAGGACTGGTTTTCAAATGATCGTGGGACAGTGCATATCGATAAGCTTGTTTAGATGCTTTACTATCGAGTTTTAGATACTGTTCATCATAGTTGATACTGGTTTGATACTCTTTTTCAATATACGCAATATTGGCAAGACGATCCAAGGCCAGCAAATGATTTGAGTTGTTTTTGAAAATCGTTTTGTAATGCTTCTTACTTTCATCGTATTCTTTGGCCTTGTAGGTGATGTTTCCAATTGCCTCCAAAGATGGTTCATGATTTGGATCTCTGGCGATTGCTTTGCTGTATGCCTCTTTGGCCTGGATCAAACTATTACGTTCTTCGTAAAGCTGGCCCAAACGGTACGAATGCAGAACATTGGTTTTTTCTAAATTCTCCAATGCCGAAAGTGCGCGAACCTGGGTTGCGTAATCTTTTTCTTCTTTGGCTACCTCATATAGATTTTCCCAATGGTCAACACGATGAGGCTCTCTGCTGACAGAAATTTCGTAAGCTTTTTTGGCGGCAGACCACTGCTTTAATGTCTTATAGGTCAAAGCTTTATTGGCATATGGCGCATGCAATGGGGATTGAAAAGCAATAGATCGATCAAAGGCATCTATCGCTGTTGTATAATCATTGATACCATAAGCCGCTTCTCCAAAAGCGTTCCAAAGTTGCGGACTATTGGGTTGTAAAGTCGTTACTTCTTTGAAGATTCGAAATGAATCTCTATGTTTTTTTTGTCGCAAAAAGATATAGCCTTGGCGTTCTTTACTCATCAATGCATACTGAGAGCTATGCTTGGCCGCTTTTTGATAGGCTGCCAAAGCACTTTTATCATTTTCGAGCTCTTCATAAACGCGGCCCATACCATAATGTCCATGCGCGCTACTCTTATCTATGCTAACTGCCTTTTGATAACTGGTCTGGGCTTTGGAAAATTCTTTTTGTAAAAAATAAACGTCGCCCAATGCAGCATAAACGAGATCACTTTTGCCTCCTGAGGTTCCCGCAGCGTTGAGCAGGACACTTTCAGCTTGCGCATATTCCTTTTGTTTCTGCAATACAAGTGCTTGATACAACCAACATTGTGTATGATCTGGCTCTTCTGTCGTACATTTGCGCAACAGACTCAAAGCAGGCTTATGTTCATTTTGATAATAATGCACTTTGCCTTTTTCAAAATATACTTCGTGCTGAGGAGCTTTATAAACAAGCGCACGATCAAAGGCTTTAACGGCTTGCGGATAACGCTTGCTATCAGCCAACACTTTACCAAGTGCCAGCCAGGTTGCGCCATCTTTAGGGTTTATTTTCAAAATTTCGGTGTACTCTTTAATCGCTGTGTTCGGATCGTTCTTTTCAAGATGACTTTGTGCCAACAGCCTTCTGACTTGCAAGTTTTTAGGAAAATCTATTTTCATACTATCGAGCACATAGGTGATTTCACTTGGTTTTTTACCCATTGCAATACTGGTCACAATTTCACCTTCACGGGCAACTTCATTACGCTGATCGATCTGCG
>JAGRMV010000078.1 GCA_020441045.1 Deltaproteobacteria bacterium
TTGCTCTATCATCCATTGTTTTTCTTTGTGCAAAGCCAATTGTGTCGATCCATCATCCACTGTAAGGTCTGTAATTTGCTCAGGATCTTGTAATAAATTCAGATCAATCAATGGATCAAAGGAGATAAAGATTTTTTCTGCATCTTTTTCAGCCACCTGATAGGCAAAATGATCATCACTACGTGTCACCCAATATTCATCTTTGTTTTTAAGCAATTGCAAATCAAGTGCTTTGGCATTTTCACCAGCATAAATAATTGACATCGACTGTTTGATTTCGCCAGGAACTTTCTCTACCTTTATGCTTTTACTGCGTAGGGCATTGACCGACCGAATCCATTGCTTCACCTCTTCATCATTGGCGGGCACCACTTGCTTACCAAATTGAAGTTGCCAACGGTTATCTTCTTGCAAAAGCTGTTGCACCCCACGTTGAACTGCGGCAATATCGCTTTTACGAATTTGTATGACGGACATCTCAAACCATTGCTCAATACTTCGATCCTGTAAAAAATCTAGATTCAAGCCAACCAAACCGATCAGGTTTTTTTCTTTGTGATAGACATAGCGACCTTCCTGACTAGAGGCCATACCCCCAAAAAGTAGCGTTTGTTTTTTTGCATCTTTTTCTAAAACGACTTCAAATAACGGCTGATCAAGTTGATATTCGGCAAGTCTTTCAGGGGTGGGCAGAATCGTGGTTTGCAATGCAAGCTCATTGATACTATCGATCATGGTATCGACTGTGGCCTGACTGGCATAATGAATTACTTTATTCTGCACGTACCATTGATGTTCAATGCTAAACTCATTATCGCGATAAGTAGCTTCTAAAGGATCATTGCTCCCCTTTTTTTTGATCAGGACTTGTTCACCCTGTTGATTACGGACAGTCATTTTATCGAAATCTTCTTGATCAACCAAGATTGTAGCTTGGCTTTCTTGCTGCTCTTTTTGCAAAGCATTTTTTTTCAGCAAGCCGCCGCCGCCCAGTATCACAACCAAGACAAGACATGCGATGAGTAATTTTTTTTCTTCTTTGCCCATAGATATCTCCTTATATATGTGCGCACAAATGGATCAATGCGTTCACGCTCTTAGTTGCGGCTTCGGCGAATCCACCACAAGTTGATTCCAAATAGCAAGACAAGCATTGGAATCAGCACAATCACTACATAGAAAATTGCAATCGACTGCTCACGACTGAGCTCAATGGCTGATGTTTTAAAAGTTTTGGGCCTGATTGAAACTTTTTCTTCCACCCCACTGAGCCAGCCGAGCATATTTAACATCAGATCATAATTGTATTCCACACTCATGATCAGCGCATTGGACATAAAATCTGCATCACCCGCGACAATGATTTGGGTTGTTTGATCCCCAGCATTGGCACCCTCTTTTTCAGCGGCAACCATAAATGGGATAGGACCTTGCAAATCATCCGGACCCGGCGCTCCATTTTGATCAACAAGCAACTCACGCATATTGCTTTTTGACCATGTTGCCCCCTGACCAAAACTGTAAATCAAATCGTAGGTTGTACCCTCAAAATCAGGACGCCCGTGCACAGATTGCACGCCATCAAATAAGGTCTGTTTGCCTTTAAGTGGATCGACGATAGGATGATTGCCATACATATAACCGGTAATTTCACTGACCACAGCCTCACCTTCAAATTGACGAATGGTTTTTTGCAAAATCAAGTTACGTCCCAGCTCAATACCCCAGTGAAACAAAGTTTGTTCCAAGCCTGTGGTTTTGAGCCTAATTTCTTTTTCACCCAAATTCGGATTGGAAAAAACTGGATCAAGCAAGAAAATGGCTTTGCCGCCACCGGCCAAGTATTGATCAATGACTTGTCCCTCTTGCTTGGAGATTTCTTGTTGTGGTCCAGCTACGATCAGAATTTCACATTTGGGTTCGATTTGATCGGTCATGATCGTGATCGACTGATAGGTATAGCCTTCGTTATCTAGACCTTTTTGCAATGCACTCAAACTACGCACATCTTCTGTAGGGCCGTCTAATGCCAACTCACCATGACCAGTTAAAAAACACAAATGCGCGCCAGCGGTCGAAGATACTTTTAAAATCGCTTGGGTAATGCCTTCTTCACTCAAACTTTGTGTATTGTATTTTTGATCCTTGTAGGTAACGACGATGTCGCCATCACGTGCACCCAGTTTTTCACTTTGATTTTTTTCGATATCAGGATCCAAAAAAGAAACTTCAACATTTTTCGATGCATTTTCATAAAACGCCAAAAGAATTTTGGCATAGTTTTTCTTTTCACTGTCTTTTTTTAAAAAAACTGTGATCTTGAGAGGATCGGTAATACTTTCGAGAATTTTTACAGATTGCTCGGACAAGGTATTGAGCTTGTTTTCTGTAAGATCCCATTCGTGGTGAAAATCCTGCGATAAAATATTGATGACCACAAAAATAATAAACACAATCGATGCATAGACGTACCCAATGGCCCGCTTGGTGAATTTGGTGTCGTCATGGCTGGTCAGAACCAATTCGTTTTTGGCCAACATAAAAGCAAATACATTCAGCAAAATGGCACTGACAAGTGCTGTCGTGCTAACCATATCTTCTTCTAGGACTTGAAAAAACAGGCCACATAAAACCACCGCCACAACACCAATGCCGATCAAAGGGAAATCAAACTTCATGCGGCGTAAAAACACAAACAGCCCAAAAAGCAAAAGCGTAGGTACAACAAGATAAAACCAAAGCCAAGATTGGCCTATGGCAAAAAGCACCC
Organism: Deltaproteobacteria bacterium; assembly: GCA_020441045.1. Classification (GTDB taxonomy): domain Bacteria; phylum Bdellovibrionota_G; class JALEGL01; order JALEGL01; family JAGRMV01; genus JAGRMV01. The sequence continues at coordinate 2,771 of JAGRMV010000078.1, forward strand.
ACATTGTATTGGCCCCAAGAAAAATCAATACCATTTTTTGCCAAACCCGCTGCAAAGATTTGATCACAAACGTAGCCATGCCAACAAGACCCAAAATCAAAATACTACGTATAAACCAATCCTGACTTACGCTGGTAAATGCAACGGTTAGCAAGCCGTATACAAAGACAATAGCACCTGAAATACCAATACATTGATACAACATATCTACCTCCACCCTTTGGCTGTCATTGACTGTTTGGTCAAAAACAAAAAGAACAAAATAAAGCTAAAGAAATACACCAAATCACGTGTATCCAAAGAACCACGCAACATATTGGTCAAATGCTCTGTCACAGACAGATAGGTCAACACGCTAATAAAAATATTACCTTCGGTCACTTGTAGTAAATTAATGATGAATAAAAACAACAAGACAACAAAGGCAATCACTGCCGCAATAATTTGATTTTCGGTCAGACTTGATGCAAACAAACCAACCGAGACGCCTGCTGCGATAAACAAAATAATACCCAGATAACCGGTTATTACAGGACCTAATTCAGGCGAAGAAAAATAAAAAAGAAGGCCTTGATAAATCACCGTCGGCAAAATGATTCCCATGATAAACAACAACGACCCAAGGTATTTACCCGCAATCATCTGATTGACTGTGAGCGGGGAGGTGCGTAGCAATTCATCGGTTTTTTGGCGCTGCTCTTCGGCCAAACTTTTCATCATGATCAGCGGGATGATAAACAAAAAGACGAAGACCATATTAAACAATGCCGGCGCTATGACCATTTCATTGAGGTTAATCATCGCCAAATCACCTTGCCCTTGTGAATACTGGGCCATGGTTTTCAGACGCTTGTAATAAAAACTGAACCTCTCCATATTTGTGTAGAAGAAAAAGCCTGACAAGGTCAGATAAATCATCATCACAACGTAGGCAATCGGTGAAATAAAAAATTGTTTCAGCTCTTTTTTGATCAACACTATTATTGTGCTCATGTTACACCTCACCATCTTTTGAAATCAGTTCAATAAACACTTCTTCGAGTGATTGCGTCTTGGTCATTTCATCGATTTTTTCGTCCAGGACAACCCGACCCCCATGAATAATGGTTGCGCGGTTACAAATCAACGATACCTCTGGTAAAATATGGGTCGACAGCACAATGGTATGATCTTGGGAAAGCTCTTGAATCATGCTACGAATTTCTCGAATTTGTTTCGGATCCAAACCAACGGTAGGTTCATCCAGAATCAAGACTTTTGGTTTGTTGATAATCGCACCAGCCAAGCCAACCCTTTGCCGAAAACCTTTTGATAAATTACCGATCAAACGGTGCCGCACATCTTGCAGGCTACACTTTTCCATGGCCCAAGCCAGATTATCTTTTTGTTCGACCTTTGGCACCTGTTTGATCTCGGTGACAAACTTTAAATAATCTTGCACGGTAAAATCAAAATAAACAGGTGGAGTTTCAGGCAAATACCCAATTCTTTTTTTGACTTCCAACGGATTTTCTAAAATATCAAACCCGTCAATGGTGGCAGTGCCTGAGGTCGGTGGCAACACGCCTGTGATCATTCGCATGGTAGTGGTTTTGCCAGCACCATTGGGCCCCAAAAACCCTAAAATTTCGCCTGGCTGCACTTCAAATGAAATGTCTTTGACTGCGGCATATGGTCCATAGTTTTTCACAAGATGATCGACTTTAATCATACCTCGTACTCCTCATACTCGTTTGGGTTCAAGCCTCGATCTGTTCAAAAATGAAGAACCAGGCAACCCTTGGTAACTGATTTTGTTCGCGCTGTTAATGCGCCCACCTTATATCATCTGGCTGATTTTAGAAGAAACTAATCACAGCAAAAAAATTGTCAAATCTCTACCATCGATTTATGCATTTTTGACCGATCGGCTGCGTCGTGGCGGGGGTCTTTGTACATCATCTCAATCAACGGCAAAATTTCTGATGCCATGATCGCATGCCCTTGCGTTTGCTCACCCCGCAATTGCCCTATTTTTCCATGCATCCATACCGCTTGCGCGATAGCAGGCTCTGCCTGCATACCTTGCGCCAAAAAAGAGGTTAACATACCGGCCAGCACATCTCCTGTTCCACCTACCGAAAGAGTGTGATCACCCGTTGGATTGATCCATACCTGTCCATCTGCTTTTGCAATCACGGTATATTTTCCTTTCAATACAACCCAGACCTTTTTGGACATGGCCAACGATCTTGCCACTTTGATACGATCTTTTTGTACTGTTGCAACCGGTTGTCCGATAAGCTGACCCATTTCACCCGGATGCGGTGTTAGGATGATATCGCTGACCGCCTCTTGTATAAGAGGCCAACACTTTACAAGCTCTTGCAATGCGGTTGCATCGATCACAACAGGCACCGTTGTGCTACGCAGGACGGATCTTAGTATGTTCTGCGTTGACTCTCCTGGTATCAGCCCAGGGCCAAGGAGCACTGCAGATTTTTTTTCTAGAATACCTGGAAAAACTTCTTCCACGTTTTCAGGCAGTGGATATGACATTACATCAATCAATTGCGATTTTACTATAGTATGCGCATGCTGGTCGATGGCCAAGGTTGTCAAACCTACGTTACTTTTTTGGCATGCCAAACTTGATAGCACTGCCGCACCAGAATATTGCAATGAACCCGCAAAAATCAAAGCATGACCTTTGTCACCTTTGTGATTTGCTTTTGCCGCGTGCAAAATTTTTTGTGAATCGAAGTTGCGTAAAAAAGTTTTGGGCGCTAGATCTGGTGAACCAACAATCGTCGTGGGAATCAACTGCACCGCTCCGGCCACAACCACCCCTGCATTTTGATAAAACCCTGGTTTTAAACTGGTAAAACTTGCCGTTATATCAGCTTTGACAGCGGTCCCTAAAACCTCGCCGCTGTCACTATCTAATCCCGAAGGCACATCTAAAGAAAATACTTTGGCCTGCGCATCATTAAGATCATTGATAACTTGTGCATACAAGCCTTCTACCGGTCTTGATAAACCAATGCCAAAGATGGCATCAACAACCCAAGTAGAAAAAAATTGGTCTTTCTGAAGTTCAGACCACTGCTGCTTCGAGGTGACGGGTTCAATGCTGCCACCGAGCACACGAAAAAGCTCCGCATATTTTTGGCCAACTGGTGTGACCATGGTATCAGCACCGACCAGACAAACCCTAACCTGTAGCCCAGCCAATAGAGCATATCTGGCAAATACCAAACCATCCCCACCATTGTTGCCAGGACCGGCCAATACCACCAATGGTTTTTTATCATCCGAGATGATTTGTTGATAAAACGCACCAAATGCTCCATATCCTGCGATTTCCATCAACGTTTCTGAAGGGACTCCTAAAACATGCATGGTGTAATGTTCCGCTTTGAGAATTTCTTCTTTGTACCAAATAGGTAAAAATGTTTGCATAGCAAGCCTTCCTTATATCGCCTCTACTTTTATATGGAGTCCTTTTTCACATCGAACTCCTTACGATGATTTCTTTGATGCACTAGAAAAGTGCTTTTTTTCTATTTAAATCACTTTGATCTAGCGTTAAAAGTCATTGAACCATTGTTTTACTTTTATCAGATATTTGTGTGTACTCTGATGAATTTCCTATTCAAAACAGTACTTTCCATCGTTTTTGGCAGTGCATAAGGGGACAATTTCTTTTTCCGTGATATAATAGAAGGATATGTCCGAAAACAAGCCCGCAGTCACCAAGCAGCGCAAGCGAAAAAAAGGCCAGCCGCCTTCTTTTCCTGTTGTTTCCGCCAAAGAACTGCGCAAAATCTCGTTGTTTGAAGAGCTTACCCCTGTAGAAACCTCATTATTAGAAGGACATGTACGTCGGGCCAGCGCGCAGGCAGGTGAGTTGATCATTGAGCTCATTCCAACCGAGCAGCCGTTTTCCTATTTTATTTTTATCGCCATGGGTCAAGTTTATATCCAAGGCTTGGATCAAGAAGCGCGTTTGCGTCCCTTAAATTTTTTGCGTAAAGGTGATTTCTTTGTCGATAAATCCTTTGTTTGGAACAACCAAGTCGCCACTCAAGCTTCGGCGATCACAAAATCTGAACTCTTATTGGTTCCCAAAGATAAACTTCGCGCGCTGGTCGAAAAAAACCCAAGCTTGCAAGAAAAAATCAAAGCGGTGACAGAACGGGTCGACTACCGCAATCGTATCTATAACGAAGATCCACATGCACAATCGGTACTCGAATTTTTGATTGATACAGGTCTTACCCAAGCCAGTCGGGTCAAAATTACCCAGCTTGATTTATGCATTGCTTGTGACACTTGTTATGACGCCTGCGAAGAGCGGCATGGATTTCAACGTTTGACCCGTGGCTATGCCAAGTTTGGCGTACTCGATTTTGCCAAAAGCTGCTTAACTTGTTTTTATCCAACGTGTATCCCGGCTTGTCCTGTTGACAGTGTAGTGTATGACCCCGTCAAAGAAGAAGTAGAAATACTCGACAATTGCATTGGCTGTACAAGCTGCGCTTCAGCCTGTCAGTATGGCGCTATTACCATGCATAAGGTCGATGAAGAGGACAGCCGCTTTGCGCGCTTTCTCTCGGGTGACAAAAAGCGCCCTCCAAAAGTCATTGCCGATAAGTGCAACCATTGTGAAGGTTATACGGACATGGCCTGTATTAGCAATTGTCCAACCGATGCAATTATTGAGGTTGATTCACAGGCGTTGCTCGAAGATCCTCGTATTTTTGGTTTAGGCGATGGCGCGCATAACCCACGGAAAATACTAACCCAAGAAAACCAAATTGATTTAGCGTTGCGCAATTTTTACCGAACGGCGTCTCTGCTTATTTCGATTTTTCTACTCTGGGAAGCTTTGTCACTGATCTATGCACCGGCACTATCTGCGCTGTATAACTTGCAACAGATGGGCTTGATCTCTGCCAACTTTGATTTGCAAATCAAGCGGGGAAGTGATTTATGCGTTTTGCTGGGTAATATTGGTTTTGCCTTGCTCATGATTGGCATGCTTTATCCCATTCGCAAGGCCTTGCCACAGCTTTTTACTTGGCTTGGCAAAAAACCGCTTTGGCTCGATTTGCATAGTTTTTGTGGGTTTATGGGATGTGTCTTGATTTCATTTCATACAGGTTTTGAATTTGGCCTCGAGTTTTCCACCCTCGGCTATTTTTCGCTGGTCATTGTGATGCTCAGTGGTTTTTTGGGAAGATTCTTGTATCAAATGATTCCACGTGGTGTTGCGGGTACTGAACTACAAATGCGTGATATTGAAAACGAAGATATGATGTTAACAGAACGTATGGAAGCGTTGTTTTCACATTCGACCTCTTTACGCGAACAAGTCGATCAAGCTGTGCAAAAAATCATTGGTGATGAAAAACAAATCAATTTCACGACCATGATACGATCTTTTTTAGTTACTCGTTACATCATCAAAAAACTCATTCGTACAATCGGCCGTTCGAAGGAAATTCCTGCCTCGGATTTAAGCCAGTTGCAAGATGTATTAAAAGAGAAAGTCAAACTCAAGCGGAACGTGGCGTATTTAAGCTTGTCCGGCAAACTATTTGAAAAATGGCAATGGGTTCACCGGCCGTTTGCTTACGTCATGGGGACCATTGCGATATTTCATATTATTTATAATCTATATCTATTCAACTGGTCATAAAGCTATCTTCGGTCGAGCATAAAAGTGGCACATGTTGAGTCATTATGCACGAGCATATTTCCCATCACTTTATTACGTATTTGATAAATTTGCTGATTTCGTACCTTGAGAGATTTTTCAAAAAGGTGCTCTTTTTCATCAATCTCATTTTTTATGATTTCAAGTGCATCGCGATAGGCATAAAGTTCATCCAAACTTTCTTGATTTTTTGATAATGCTTTGAGGAGCTCGCAGGTTTCATTTGTGATCACTGGATGGCTCGCATCAAAATAACATGTACCATCATCGCGTAATTCAAATGGAATTCGTTTTCTTTCTTTGAACATCGGATCCTCGCCGATTTCTTCAAGAAACATTTTTTCCCAGATGAATTTTTTGATGTCTTTGATAATAAAATCTATTTCATACATGGGCGCCATGTAATTTTCGCCCGCAAGACTAAACCCAGGACGACTGTTTTTTTCATATTGCTCTACAATCCATTTTTTCGATGCTTCAATAGATTTGTCGATTTTTTTCCAGTACTTTTTTTTGAACGCTTGTTGCGCATTTTGTAAAAATTCAGTGCGCTTGTTTTTGAGTATCTGTAGCTGTTTTGATTCGCGACGGTTTTCTATACCTGCCATCATCACCTGCTGTTGCATTTCTTCGATTTCATCCTGGAGTGATGTTCTATGAAAATCAGGCTGCTCTTGGACAAGTTGCATAAACAAGTCGGCGTCGCTTATATTGAGCGCATCAAGAGCAAAACCTTTGCTATACGTTGCCG
>JAGRMV010000007.1 GCA_020441045.1 Deltaproteobacteria bacterium
CACTGGGTCGGCGGTTCGAGCCCGTCCCGGGGAGCCATATTAACACTTAGGGTTACGATTAAGGATGAACCCTTATTAATATTGAATCCCAAAACCCAAACCGTAATCCCTATTTATTCTCAAATTGATCAACTTTGCGAATCAACCCCGATAACATTTTCCCAATATCATCCATGCCAACACCCATTTGCTTGTAAAGAGTACCATCTAAGTAACCAAGCTTATAGAGCACATCAATGCAAGCTACACATTCAAACAATGACCCCTTTGCAATTCTAAAATAGTTAAGTTTTTCCTTTTTTCCATATCTTGAATACCCTTCTGCAATGTTAAGAGGAATAGAAAGACTTGCCCTTGTAAGTTGATCTGTGAATCCTTTGATACCAACAGAGGTTTGATCAACTGATAATTCTCTACAGGTTTTTACAAGTTCTACAGCTCTTTTATAAACCTCCCAATTTTGAAACTCAAATGGATTGATTCTTTCTTGCATGTTTTGATTGGTATTGGTTTGCATGTTTACTCCTATGGTTTATATATTGAGCATTATCAATGCAAACTGAATGCCAAGAAGATTCGTCATTTGATTTTTTATATTCACTTATGTATAGACCCCTCTGTCATACCTTCGAATCATTTCGATTAAGTCATATGTTCCCAGAAATTAATACATCCCCAGCAAACATACTAAAATTTCCTAGATAAGAAGTATCATGTTAGATCATTGGAATGGCACAATTTGAGAATATCAAAAACTTGCTTGAACAGTCTGTCAAACTAAGAAAAACGATTCCAACGTCAAACACTCCCTTGCATAAGATTAATAAGGAAGGTCTTAGCGAAACTCAAATAAATGACTTATTTGAACGGATCATTTCTGAAAGCACGCAACACTCACTTAGAATGATGGGTCATATGGACACACAGCCGTTTGATGAAGCTGTTGTGGCAGATGCAATTGTATCCAAACTCAACAACAACGTTCTTTTTTATGAGTTATCACCCATAGCTACACGTATCGAAATGTATATGATCGATTATTTTTGCCAAAAACTCAGCATGTCCGACGGTTTTGGAATCTTTTGCTCCGGGGGATCTATTGCAAATATCACCGGACTTTTTGCTGCGGCTGGTGGGTTTCAAAACCAGCAAACTCGCAGTGATATTGAAATGTTTGTTTCTGAGGCTGCTCACATCTCCATCAAAAAAGCAGCTACTCTTATTGGTATTGATAACGTAACTGTTATCCACGCACTTGCAAGTGGGAAGATCGATATTGAACAATTAGAACAAGCAGTGAAAAATTCAGATGTAAAAACAAAAATAATCATCGGAACTGTAGGGACTACCATTCAAGGTGCATATGATGATATCCCCAGCATGATTAAAATTGCTGAGCACTATGGTTGCTGGGTCCACGTAGATGCAATTTATGGTGGAGCGACAATCTTTAGTGAAACACATAAACATTGTATGGATGGTGTACAATATGCTGACTCAGTTTCGCTCGGTCACCAAAAATGGATGGGTGTTCCACGAGTCAGTGGAATATGCATTTTAAAAGATAAAAAACAAATGGATCAAAGACTGGCAATGGATGTGCCATATTCTGTCGGGGATCAAATGAATCTTGGTACGTGGGGTATTCAAGGATCACGAAGAGCGGATGCAATAACATTATGGATCACCCTTTGTGCAAAAGGAGAAAAATTTATTGAAAATTGGGTAGATACCGCTATTGAAAAAACGCATACGTTTTACAAAATGTTATCAGAAGATGAAAATTTTGAACCCGTTCATCAACCAGAAATGAATTTACAGCTTTTTCGCCCTAAAAAACAAGTAGATATGCTCACAGCACACAAACAACTAACAGACAAAGGGCAAGAATGGGTTAGTTTAAGTACCTGGAAACAAGAGCCAGTTTATCGAGCTGTGATCTTACACCCTGATACACAAATAGAAAATTTATCTAACGTGTTAGATCTTTTAAAACAATAACATCAAATATCTGTGTTCTAAATAGGTTCAAGAAGGGTAGCCATCATCTTTATTCCAAACTCTGATTTTCTTACTGTCACTCATTTTTTTCGAAGCTCCTTGCGGGCTCTAACCAAGGTTCGTCTGTTTGTTTTTGGGTCCCAGGGAGCCATGCTAACACTTAAGGATTTGGGCATTTGGGATTAACTCTTATCAATGATCAACCCCAAAGCTCCAGTCAAAATCCTTACTCAAGCACCAACTTTGTAATATCAAATATCTGAAACCTATTTTGATTACAGTATACATCCCGAGCAATAACGGTGAGACAGGTCAAAACAACCAAATCAATTTTGTTTGCAACTGTTTGCATATTTGTTCTGCTGTTTCTGGAGCGCCACCGTAACGTTTTCCAAACCAGCATTCCATCCAATTGGTGTGATCCATTAATGCTTGATATGTATTTTTTGTTAGACGATGTCCTTTGGGATTAATCAAATCTTTTACATTAAGAATATTGCTATTGATCAAATGAATACCTGGCATTTCTTTCCCCAAGTATACTTTTCCATCATATGCTCTTTCAATTTTTGCTTTGGTTTCTTCAATTCCACAAAGAAAAGCAAAATCGACAACACACTCCTTTATTTGAAGGTAATCCATAGAAAATTTGATTGTTTCACCAGAAAACAAAACATCATCAATGATAAGAATTCGTGCACCTTCTAGCTCAACTATAGGAGAAGGTCGAGACAGAAAATCAATCTTAAAGGTGTCATTTTCAAAAAATCGTCCGATTTCTAAAGGAAACTCTCTGGGACGATTCTTCTCGTTAAATTCAAAAGCATCCATGATTTCTTTACCTGCTAAACCAATATAAAAAATATGTGAGTAGGAAAGAAGTTGACTCTTTAATGCCTCATACAGCTGAACGTACAAACTATCCCAAGACTCATATATAATTTTCTGATTTGGTCCCCCGCACTGAACCAAGTCAATCAAAGCTTTAGCTACTTCTAGATAACCACACTTTTTTTTCGCCTGCCCTACATCAGCTTTCTGAACTGCTTTGGACAAGTCATCAAGCAAAAGCAGGTTCTCTGGAACAGGTATTTCCACAATCTGCACTACTTTTATCTATCACAGCCTTAGAAATCCGACAAAAGGCTTTAAATACAGGAATTATTGACCATATATCACCATATATACTTGAAATAATCACTACTTAGTAAGTTTTCTAGTAAATACAAAATATTTTGTGTATACTCAAACCCATGTTCAGGACATACAAAATATTTTGTATGTATTAAAGTCATAACTAACGCCTGGTAAATGTTAAAAATGCGCCCTACAATTCCAGCAAATCTTCCCAAAGAAATACAAGTTGATGGTGGTTTACTCACACTTGTCGGTAAAGCAAACGCTGCTTTATCAGAGTACAAAGGAAGACTCTTAACCCTCCCAAATCCTAATATCTTGTTAGCTCCTCTTGTATCTAAGGAAGCAGTTTTTTCTTCCAAGATTGAGGGTACAAGGACAGAATTAAATGAGCTGTTAGAAAACCTGGACCAAAATATTGAAGAAGATGAATCAAGCCAATGGTTAGAGGATTTAAAAGAAGTAAGGAATTATGACATAACTCTAACAATTTCTTCAGAATTGATCGAGCAAGGTCACCCGCTTTCTCAGCACTTAATCCGTCAATGCCATCAGAATTTAATGCGCTCAGTCCGAGGCAAGGACAAAAAACCAGGACATTATAGAAAAATCCAGAACTTTATTGGACATAATCACCACATAGAGGATGCTAGGTATGTGCCACCGACCCCTGAAACAATGGAGTCGGCGATGAATAATCTGGAAGAATATTTGAAGTATGAAGATATTGACCCGCTTATACAGACTGCCATTGTTCATGCACAGTTTGAGATTATTCACCCATTTTTAGATGGAAACGGCCGGGTGGGGCGAATGTTAATTCCGTTATTTTTATACTGGAAGAAATATTTAAATTATCCTGCATTTTATATTTCTGAATATTTAGAAAAAAATCGTGCTGAATACTATGACAGATTGTTAGCTATCACCTCACAAGACGATTGGTATAGATGGATAACTTTCTTTTTAGAAGGTGTAATTGAACAAGCAAATAAAAATCAAATGATAATAGAAGAAATTATAGAACTATATAACGATATTAAAATGAAGGTCCCTGAAATAACCGCCTCTAGGTACGCAATACAAATAGTCGATTACCTATTTTCCAGACCGATTTTTACAATTCCTCAATTGGCAAAAAAAATAGACAGCGGCCCAGGAACAATTACAAAAAGTATACGAAAACTTCACGAAAGTAATATTTTGGAACTATTCCGCCAGGGGAAAGGGCAAAAAGCTTCTGGGTGGGCTTTCAAACCACTGCTTGAGATCATTCACAAATAAATTTGATGATAAATACTTAGTTCTAAGAAGCAGAACCATACTAACTCTTTAGGATGGACTTTTAAGATGAACCCTTATGAATCATCCATCCCAAACCCCGAATCGAAACCCCTAGCAAACCACCAACGCTTAAGATCAAATACCCAACACTTATTTCAATTATGGCAGACGCCCCCAGAATTATCCTGATCTATTGAAAACTAACTTGGGGCAATCAGCGATATTAATTTTGACGGGTACGGTTTTAAACTCTAATCAATAATTATCCTTGCAAAAGGAATTTAATCTATTAATACTGCCACAATAAACATATCAATAGAGGGGAAAAGTAATGCGAAACATATTTTTTTGGTTCTTGATGATGCTGTCTTCCACGGCATTATATGCGCAAGATAGGATACCACCAGGAATACCTTTGGACGGTGCAATCGTTGGAACGAACTATGAAATTAAGAATATTACTATCAATGAATTCAACCAAGTCCAAACCGCGACGATTGTCAGCAAATCTGGAAATGTCATTTGTAAAATGAATAAATTTAAAACCATAGAGAATTATCAAATTGCTGATTGTGGCTCCTGGATTATCTCGGTTTATTATATGACTGCGGAATACGATCCCTGGTATTTTGATAATTCCGGTGAATTTTCTGATGATTGTACGGTGTTTGTCTTCGATTACTTTAAAAAAGGAAGTAAACTATCTTTTGCTACCAATATGGTAGCTGTGGGACCTGAAGGAGGAGTTGAAGACCAAACCGGATATATGGAAGGAACAATCTATTTAAACCCAGAAGACTTTGATTGAGCAAAGAAAAATTTTCTGACACAGTCCAACGTTTTCTGTGTTGAGCCGAGGTGATGACTCATACAGTCTTTTTTTTACTCACAAGAGTATGTCAGTCATTATGACTACCCTCTATTGCATGCATGTTGACAAATCTTTTGCTCCTGACTTAGAAGCTCCATTCTGTTTGATGACGTGGGGGACACCCCGCCTCCATACCAAACTTATCAAATACTCCATTTCTTGACCTTATTAGTATTTAATTGTAGGGTCTCGCGATGAAAGCTCTTATTTTAGCTGCAGGTCAAGGTACTCGATTGCGTCCAGAAACCGATAATAGACCGAAATGTCTTGTGGATATTGGTGGCAGTACGATTCTTGCGCATCAAATCCGTACATGCGCTAAGGCAGGTCTAGATGAAGCCGTGGTTATTACCGGCTTCGAATGGCAACAGGTGGAAACTGAAATTACCAATATTACCTCTGAACAGGATTCATTAAAAGTCAGCACCGTATACAACCCCTTCTTTGGTATTTCAAACAATCTGGCTACCCTGTGGAGCGCCCGGCACGTCATGGGTGATGCCTTTATTTCCATCAATGGCGATGATATTTTGGATGTGTCGATTCTCAAACGTCTTCGTGCTGACAATTCGCAACCCATTTTGGTCTCTATCGATCAAAAAGATGGCTACGACGACGATGACATGAAAATTCTATTGGATGGCAACCGCATCACCGCCATCAACAAAACCATCCCCTTGGCCCAAGCCCAAGGCGAATCTATTGGCATCATGAAATTTAGTGGTAAAGGTGTCACTCGCTTACAAGAAGAGCTCGAGACCATGATCCGCACCGAGACAGGTCTTTCTGATTGGTACACCAAATCAATTGAACGAATCGCACAGTCGGGTTTTCCTGTGGGCGCTTTTAATATTGAGGGGGCACCTTGGGCCGAAATCGATTTCCCTGAAGATCTCGCCTATGTGCGAACCCATTTGCAAGATTTGGTACATGGATGAGTGTACTCGGGATTATCGCGCTCGACTTTCACTCTCCAACGGCCGCGCGGGATTTTGAAGTCGACACCATTCCATTTGTACGCATTGCCGGGGTCGAATTGATCACGCGTCAAGCCCTTTCTTTACTTAAGGGGGGCGCCTCCCAAGTCATTGTTATTCCGGGGAAATTAGAAGATAGGGTTCGACAATTGATGGCTTCTGACAAACGCTTTCATCAACAACCCATTACCATCGACACCCGCTGCGTGGACGAAAATATTCGCGCGTTTAAAAACACTCATGCGCAAACAATTGTCATCGGCGCAGATATTTTACTTTCGCCCCAATTCATTGATCTCACCATACAACAGACAAGTGCCAAACGATGGAGTGCAGAAAATGCATTGCTCATGGGTCCCAGCGCTGAACTTACATTTGACTGCGATACGATTTCTTCTCACAGCCCAGATGAGAACCATCCCTATATTCTCAATATTCATTCCCACAAAGACTGTCGCGACGGCAAACGCGCGATCTTTCGCAACGTCACCAAAACCACAAGTGGGTGGGTGTCTAAAAATATAAACTCTCTTATTTCGCTACCCATTTCAAAATTAATTTCACCTTTGCCGATCACCCCAAACATGGTCACCTTTCTCAATACTTTAGTAGGCATCGCTTCGGCGGTGTTTGTTGCTCAAGGTCATACCCAAGGTGTATTGATGGGTGGCATTCTATTTCAACTCAGCGCCGCCTTCGACCGCGTAGATGGTGAAATCGCTCGTAGTAAATTCCAGTCTAGTAAATACGGTTCCTGGATCGACACTGCTGGTGACAATATCACTTATATCGCTTTTCTCATTGGTCTTACGGTGGGTTGCTATAAACGATTTGGTAACGTCAACTACCTCTATGCAGGCTTTGCTTTGATCTTCATCATGCTCGTCATGCTCGCAGTCATGTATCGTTTCTTAATCCGAAAAGGTGGCTCCGGTTCTCTTGTAGAGGTAACCACAAGCGTCGAAAAAAAAATGCAAGGTCAAAACAAACCGTTCATTTATCGTAGCCTCGATAAAATACGTTTTGCCGGCAAACGCGACTTCTTTAGTTTGGTGTGCATGTTCGTCTGCATGGCCGACCAATTGCTCATCTTGTTTGGCTGCGCGCTTGCTGTAATTATTGGCAACATTGCCTATTTTACCTCTGCTATGATCAAACATCGAAAAAACATATCCTTAGCACAACAATCGTGATGATGACCCCTACCGCAGTTCTATTTGCCAATGATCCTAACGCAAAGCGCGTTCTTTGGGGCATGTCCCTGTTTGAAAAGATACTCAGACAACTCGCAAATGTCGGATACCAACGTGCCTTTCTTGTTTGTAAAAACAACCATCATGCCAAACTAGTACGCGATGACTTTCATCGTTGGCATCATATAGACATCATTCAATATAGCCCTGAGCAAGGTGACATCAATATCCTAAAACAAGCTGCAAAAGAGGCCACAGGCCATATCTTGGTTCTCGATGCTTCCGCAGGTTACGATGAACGTATTTTTCATCACGTTCTTCACAAACTCGAAAACAATACAGACTACCAACTCGCTACACCACAAGCACACACGCCAACCTTGCTTGCATTGACGCCAACCAGCATTGCAAGCCTGCCTAGTCATGCAACTTACCAAACACTACCACTCTCCCTACAAAGCTTGCAGACGGAAGATATGGACGTCTATATTAAAAAAATGCGTCGACAGATGGTGCCTTATGCCATCGCCATCAACTCCGACAGTAGCATCGAGCAGCTCGAAAAAACCTGCTTCAATTCTATCTACAAAGGCGCAACGGATTTGATCACGAAGTTTGTCTTTCCTACACCTGTACGGCATTTTACTCGCTGGATCAGTCACTCAAACATCACTCCCAACCAGCTAACCTATCTTAGCATGGTGCTATCTTTTGGTGCCATTCCGCTATTTTTTATGGGACACTTCTGGCCTGCCATCTGTATGGGTTTTGCAATGGCCTTTCTCGACACCGCCGACGGCAAACTCGCACGCACCACACTACGGACAAGTACCAGCGGAGACTTACTCGACCATGTTTCCGACACCGTTTATTTATGGTTCTGGTACTTCGGCACCGGTTGGTACTTTTCCCAAGGAAACATTTTTGACTTTGAAAGTTTCCCTACTCAAATGACTTGGCTTTTGGTCGGCACTTTTTCCATAGACAAAGTTCTAACCGGGTTGTTTAAACGCATCTACGGCCAAGAGCTTCATGATTACGCACGCCTCGATTACATTGCACGCACCTTAATTGCGCGCCGCAATCCCTTCCTTGCCTGCATGCTCTTAAGTCTCATCATGGCAAAGCCGATCGTAGGCTTTTATGCAATTGCGCTTTGGAATGCGTGCACCTTCATTTTTCATAGCATACGCTTCGTCTATTTGCCCCTCTCAGGACAAAAACATCAATCGATTCAAATATGAATATCAAAGTACGTGATCAAAGTTTAATCAAACCAGCCATGCGAGTGCTTCTAGGACGTGGCAGCGCATCGGTCTTGACCCTGATCTTCCTTGCTTACATTGCACGAAAGCTCCCTAAAACCGATGTCGCCTTAATTGCACTGCACGCAACTTTCGTCATGCTTGCCAAAGTAATATCTGAACTGGGACTGCGCTATTGTATACTTCGAGAAGCCACGCCCTTGGTCCTCGAAGGTAAAATTCAACAAGCGGTCAAAAATATCATCGGCCCCTGTACTTGGTTTCGTCTAAGCATCGCCCTTGCGATCAGCCTGCTGCATTTAATGATCGGCTTAAACTGCCTTCACTTACTCGAAAATACCTTTCCAAACCTAAACATCGTCCTGATTTGGCCATACTTATCTGTACATATTTTCATGAAGTCGGCACAAGCCATCATCACACCACTATTTTTCGTAGTGGAGCGTTTCGGCACCGAAGCTTTTCTCGATTCATTCACCGGTCTTTTGGAAAAAATTTTCGCGCTGCTCGCTTATCACTTACTAGGGATCAGTTTTTTCTTTATCGGATTCGCCTTGGGTCCGATCCTCGCAATTGGCATAGCGATTTGGAGCCTGCGTGATATTTTACGCTACTTTTCTTATCAACAGTATTCCATCTCTCGTGGTATCCAACTCACCAAACAATATTGGTCGCATTTTATACGACAATTTTTTCGCCAAGGTATGCGCCAATTCGATCGCATTCTCATCATTACTATGCTACCTACAGAACAACTTGCCAACTTTCACGTGGCGCGTACCGGTTCTTCTTACCTAAAATATCTCATCCGTGCCTTTGCCGATCCATTACTGCTTCGCTTTTCAGAATCCCCGAATCCTGTCCTGCGCAAAAAACTCATTCGTTCCTATTACCTTACCACGATCAGCCTGCCACTGTTAACCGCACTTGCTGGCCCGGGCATTATGTGGTTGCTGGGCGGCGCCGCCTATATGGACAGCTGGTTTGTACTGGTCATTCTATGCATCTCTTATATTTTCTACGCGCTCTCTGAATTACAGCTCGCGATTATCACCATCTTGGGCAAAGGCGACGAATCCGCTCTCCTAGATGTCCTAGCTGGTACCGCAGGCGTACTAGCAACCTTTATTTTAATTTACAACTTCCAAGAATACGGCATGCCATGGGGTCAGCTGATCGCTTTCGCTCTGCTCTGGCTCGGTGGAATTCGAACCACACGCGAACTCATGCAATCGATCACTACGCAAGAACAAGCCAAACCGTTCAACTCTGTATAATTCACTTCAGTTATGCAGTAAAATGCTCTACGCCGAAAAAAAAGTGCGAGGCGAAGCCTCGCGTAACTTGAGTAATTCAATCAACTTCTGATAGACTCTTGTTCATGATAGAATTTGATGATTTTCAAAGCAAGTTCCGCGTTAATGAATTACTTGTTCATAAAAGCCAATACTGGTCTTGGTCGATACGCCCTGCACAGCCTACACTTGGGTGTGGCGTACTCTCTCTCAACCGTTACGCTGCCCAGTTTTCAGAAGTAAGCACAGAAGAACATGCTGACCTCCAAACCATTGTCCAATGCATTGAACACGGCCTGCAAAGAACTTTCCGCTACGATAAAATTAATTATCTAATGCTCATGATGGTCGACCCCCACGTACACTTTCATATCATTCCACGCTATGCTGAAACGCGTATATTTGCAGAGCAAAGTTTTCACGACTCCGGTTGGCCCGGCGTACCGAATCTCAAAGCGGAAACAAGTCCCAACGATCTCCTGCATACACTTTGCAACACCTTAAGGAAAGCATAGGACAGACCATTTATTTCGCTTTTATACTTACAGGTTCTACCAAACTACTTGTCATAACAAGTAGTCCACAAATGGCTTTATAACTATTGATATTTCTCACTCATGGAACAACATGACCCATGTTCATAATACGAATTGGATTCTTGAATTTGATATCGAGGCACCCGATGAGTATTATATGCTTTGTTACAATGAGGACCTCGCTTTAAGAGTTTCAGATGTAAATCCATAGAAGAGCGTTTTAAAGAAGAGAGAAGAAAACAAAATACGATTCGTGGTGGAGAACACCCGATCAATATCTTTTGGGTGCGTATCGTGTTCTTCAATAAGATTGGAATAATAACAATTCATGGATCTCACCAACACACCGATCGATTTTGCAACCACAGGATGTAACATTCCAGCAAAACTGTTAGATTGTGCCACCAACTCAACGGCTAGATCGTTTAACTCGGATTGATTTTCAGAAGGTGCCATAGGTTCCATCGCGAATGTTGATTTGATGCTTTTTTTTGTCATTATTTGCCGTATTTACTTTCTATATAAATCTAAATATAACATCTATTTAAACATAATATTATAGTAATTTTGCCGGTAATAATGCTGATATTTTGGGAAGCATCGCGATGAATGTTCCGAACTTTCCTAGGTTATGTCATATCTGTGGGCAGTTTTAATATCAGAAATTTTGGGACGCAGAATGCGTCCAGTCTTTGGTATCTTGATCGGGGTGTTGGGCGCTGCTTTGTTTGATTTCTTTGCTGCCTTCGGGGTCGTTTTCTTCGGTGGTGCCATAGTTTCGGATTGATCCGAGCTGAGCGATTTGTGGCAGTTTGGCTTCGATACCCAGTTCAAAGGCGAGCGGAATGTTTTCTGGATGATCAAACGAGCCAATGGTCATCGAAATATGCTGACTGTCTTGATGTCGGAAAAAAAGCGGTGTGCCGCAATTGGCACAAAAGCCTCGCTTGACTTTGACCGAGCTTGCAAAAAAACTAGGTTGTCCACGCGTCCATGTAAAATCTTCCAGAGGCACACCAACCAGTGCCATGAAAAAATTGCCGGCAGCTTTTTGGCACATCCGACAATGGCAAACATGCGAATTATCTTTTAAACGCTGCGCCTGAAAACGAATGGCGCCACACTGGCAACCCCCGGATAATGAATCTGTCATCAATGTCACGCTATCGTAAGAAAATATGAAAAGAAAGATTTATTTTTTGTATGAACTTATTGATCGTATGTCTTCCACCAAAGAAAATGCCTTGCAAGCAACTCCGTAAAGACTGTTTATTTTGCTTTGTTTTTTTGATTACGTATACGCATATTAATTAATTCAATGGCCAGTGAAAAGGCCATGGCAAAGTAGATATACCCCTTATCCATTTTTTGGCCTAGACCTTCCATCAATAAAAGCACACCGATCAATAACAGAAAAGCCAAGGCAAGAATCTTGATGGTTGGATTGTTTTCGACAAAATCACTAATAGACTTGGCTGAAAAAAGCATGACAAACATTGCCACAACCATCGCCACAACCATGATCCATATTTCTTTGACCATTCCCACAGCAGTAATCACCGAGTCTAATGAGAATACTAAATCTAACATCAAAATTTGAAATATTGCCGATGGCACTGAGTACACTTCTTTGATTTTTTTTATGCCCATGGGCGCATCTTCAATTTTTTCATGAATTTCCATCGTTGCTTTATAAATCAGGAACAATCCCCCTAGCATCAAAATCATATCCCTACCTGACAAAGACATAGAAAATATTTTTATCCAAGGCGCTTGCAAACCCATGATCCAAGAAACAGTAAACAATAAACCCAACCGTAATATGAGGGCCAAAATAATACCTACATTGCGTGTAAAATTTTTTTTGTGCGCATGCGTTTTAGAAGAGACGATCGAAACAAAAACAATATTATCAATACCCAACACAATTTCCATAAGTGTGAGTGTCAAAAGTGCCCATAAAATTTCAAACGAAAAATTTTCCATACCAGTAAACATAAAAACTACCTTAACAAACCCTAATTCCATGATTAAATCAAAAAAATATTCACATATCGACACCATAGGGACATGCATGTAGGACCATCTCAAATCATCCAAGCGTTATTTTTCAAGTTTGCCTAAGATGTCCTGTTAAGGTAGATATGTTTGCTATAACAAAACCGCTTGTTAGGAGAACTTCATCATGATCAATGAACGTATTGCAGCGCTGCGTGAACAAATGCAGGCGCATGATTTGGCAGCTTATATTGTGCTCGGCACCGACCCTCATCAAAGTGAGTACATGGCAGCGCGCTGGCAATCACGAGAGTGGATTTCTGGTTTTGATGGTTCTGCAGGGACCGTTGTCATCACCAAAGATTTCGCCGGACTATGGACCGATGGACGTTATTTTATTCAGGCCGAAGAGCAGCTTGCCAGCAGCGAAATGCAATTGATGAAACTCTCTGCCACCTCTAATGCCAACCATATCACTTGGCTTGCAGAAAATTTATCAGCCGGTGACAAGGTGGGTGTTGCGCGTGACCTGCTAACCTTAGCCAATGCCCAATATGCCCAAAACCACTTTCAACCTTCTGGCGTGATTCTAACGCCCATGCAAGATTTACTCGATGTTATTTGGCAAGATCGACCTGCTAGTGCCGGGCAGCAAGCCTTTGAACATGAGCTACGCTATGCCGGTGAAAGCCGCACCGATAAAATTGCGCGCATTGTTCAGCACATGCAGCAAGCCAATCTTGATTATCATTTGATCACAGCGCTTGATGATCTGGCTTGGACGCTGAACATCCGCGGCTGCGATGTAGACTATAACCCTGTGGTGACAGCTTACGCACTGATTGGGTTGCATGATTGTCATTTATTTATTGCCGATAACAAGCTACCGGATGCTTTGCGCAAAAACATTGAAGCCGATGGTATCACCATAGCCGACTATGACAAACTAGGCCATACACTGGCCCATCTTGCAAAAGGCAAGCGCATTGGTTTGGATCCCAACCAAGCCAGCGTTGCGATTAAAGAGCAGCTGGCTACCGAAGTAACCGTTGCGCATGTATCGAGTATTCCAGCAAACTTAAAAGCCTGTAAAAATGAGATCGAAGCCAAGCACATTCGCCAAAGCATGGAAAAAGATGGTGTTGCCATGGTTCGTTTGTTTCGTTGGCTGGAGCAGGCTATGCAAACCGGCACCGTTACAGAAACCGACGTGCAAGATCAACTGCACCAAATACGCGCGCAGCAGGAAGGTTTTGTCAGCGACAGTTTCCATGCGATCTCTGCCTATGGTCCACATGCCGCCATTGCACATTATCGCGCAACGCAGGCATCTTCAATCACACTAGAAGCAAAAGGATTGTTTTTACTTGATTCCGGTGGCCAGTACTACGGTGGTACAACTGACATTACCCGAACCGTGGCCATGGGCAAACTGACCGAAGAAGAAAAACAAGACTATACGCTGGTCTTGCAAGGGCATATTGCTCTTGCCAGCATTTCGTTTCATGAGGGCGCCACTGGCGGCCATCTGGACATTCTTGCGCGTAAAGCCATGTGGGAAAAAGGCATCGACTATGGCCATGGCACAGGGCATGGCGTTGGCTTTTTCTTGAATGTACATGAAGGACCACAAGGTATTGCTCAGGGCACAAGAAGATCGATGCATGTAGCATTACAACCAGGCATGCTTACCTCCAATGAACCCGGTATCTATCGACCCGGCAAACACGGCATTCGTATTGAGAACCTTATTCTTTGCAAACAAGCTGAGACCACAGAGTTTGGAACGTTCTTACACTTTGAGACCGTGACCCTGGCCCCTATTGATACCCGCCCGATTGTTACAGAAATGCTCAGCCAAGCCGAAAAAACTTGGCTTAATCAATACCATCAGGAAGTCTTGCAACGTTTACAGCCGTACTTGGAAAAAGACGAGGTCACCTGGCTTGAAGAAAAATGCCAAGCCATTTGATTTGCAGAAGAGATAAAAACACTACAAAGCTCGATCTATTGATGATACTTGCATGGTCATGCAAGTGCGTGTGCGTTTTCTCGAAAACCTTCGGTTAGAAGCCGAGTTTGATGAATTTAAAGTCGTAAGTGACCAGCCTATTCGATACAAGGGCGATGGTTCTGCGCCTGGGCCTTTTGATTATTTTTTGGCTTCCTCAGCCCTGTGCGCTGCTTATTTTGTCAAAGTATATTGCAACGCGCGCGATATTCCAACTGAAGATATTCAAATCACGCAAGACAATATTGTCGACCCCAACAATCGTTATCAACAAACCTTTGTCATCCGCGCGCAGCTGCCTGATCAAATTTCTGCAAAAGATCGTAAAGGGATCATTGCAGCCATGGAGCGCTGTACTGTCAAACGCGTGATCCAAAACAATCCTGATTTTACTGTAGAAGTCCAAAGCCTTTCACAGCAAGATACGGCGCTGGCATATAGCATCGATTCCAAAAACAAGACCATGATTGTCGGTAAAGATCTTAGCCTAGAAGAAACCATTACCAACATGACCCAGATCTTGACAGATCTTGGCATCAAAATCGAAATCGCATCCTGGCGCAACATTGTGCCACATGTTTGGTCCGTGCATATTCGTGATGCAGATGCGCCAATGTGTTTTAGCAATGGCAAAGGTGCCACCCAAGATGCCGCCCTGTGCTCAGCCCTGGGCGAGTTTTTAGAACGCTTGAGTACCCATTATTTTTATAGCGATTACTACTTGGGCGAACAAAAGGCCAAAGCTGCTTTTGTCCACGATCCACAGGAAAAATGGTTTCCGATTCCGGAGGATCAATCGATTCCGCCTGATCTCATGGACGCGCATCTCAAAGAGCTTTATGCCAACGATGGTGAGCTAGAAGCGTCGCACTTGGTCGACACCAATACCGGCGACCCCAGCCGCGGCATCTGCGCATTGCCATATGTTCGACAGTCAGATCAAAAAACCATCTGGATTCCGGTCAATTTGATCACCAACCTCTATGCCAGCAACGGCATGAGCGCCGGCAATACACAAACCGAAGCCAGGGTACAAGCCCTTTCCGAAATTTTTGAACGCGCGGTAAAAAATCAGATCATTGCCCAGGAAATCACCTTGCCAGACATTCCACAAGCTGTCTTAACGCAATATCCAACCATCATCGAGGGCATTGCTACATTGGAAGCGCATGGCTATCCTATTTTGGTCAAAGATGCCTCGCTTGGTGGCAAGTTCCCCGTGGTCTGCGTGATTCTGATGAATCCCAAAAACGGTGGTGTCTATGCCTCATTTGGTGCGCATCCGAAATTCGCAGTCGCTCTTGAACGAACCCTCACAGAACTGATGCAAGGCCGAAGTTTTGAAGGCTTACTCGATATACAGGCACCAACGTTTAACTCGCAAGCCGTGCGTGATCATAGCAACTTGGTTGATCATTTTATCGATTCCACCGGCATCGTGTCATGGAAACTTTTTGCGCAAACACCTGACTATACTTATACCGCGTGGAATATGCCAGGTTCGACCCAAGAGGAATATGCATACCTCATGGATATTCTCCACAGCCTCAACAAAGAAGTGTATATTGCTGAATATACATCTCTCGGTGCACAAGCCTGCCGCATTTTGGTACCGGATTATTCCGAAGTCTATGAAGCACAAGATTTGGTCTGGGATAATTTCAATCGTGCGATCGTATTTCGATCCAATATTCTGAGCATTCACACCCTTGATCAGCAAAGCTTGGAACAATTGCTCGATGATTTTGCAGCATACCACTTGGATGATCATTTGCTGATCTCAGAATTGATCGGTATCGCTTTTGATGAAACCGATCCCTGGAGCCGCGCTACAGTACTTGAGCTCAAAATTCTCATTTTTCTTGCGCTGCAAAACTACGACCAAGCAAAAGATCATATCGATTTATTTTTGTCCTACAATGAGAATACGGTTGCACGCTGTCAACTATATCAGCTTTTACAGATTGTCCTGGATATTCAGTTGCGCGAAGATTTACATATCGATGAATACAAAACCAACTTATGTAGAATGTATGGCGAAAATCTTTTTGCATCTGTGATCAATTGCATCCGTGGAAAAGAAAAATTTATCGGTTTGCAAGCAACCGACATGCAGCTCAAAGGCATTGCCAAACACAGCAAACTCTTGGCAAGTTATCAAAAAATTCAAACAGCCAAGCAAGTGCTATAGAAACCTAAAGCAAAAAGGAGATCGCTTTCCTTTTTTGCAGGGGTCTCTATAGAATTTTATTTATTGCGAAAATCTTGGAATCGCCGTGATCAAATATTTGGTTTTGGCATCATATAGCATCACTGCATTAAGACTGGTTTTACCTTGCATAAACGTATAAATCACCGGCAATGCTTTTTGCACAATGGGACCGTCATAGTCCATACTATTGCCGTTGGTTGATTTGATATAAATCGATAAGTTATCCCCAAACCTGTTAATGCGTGTAATTTTGGCGTTTTCAAACACAAGTTGACCTTCATATTTGTCTTTCAAATTGACACCCATACCCGCTCGCCATGACAATACAGCAAATACCAGCAAAAGTACTGCCAGTAGAATACTACTTTTAAGATTTTTAATACGCTGCTCATGTGTTGTTGATGGAGCTGCTTCGGGCTCTTGTTCAGGACTATTGTGTTCTACTTCATAAGCCGATTGGGTCAGCACCAAATCCATGTCAGATATATAGTCCTTTTTGACATCGATGGTCTGATAAAAATATTCAACAAGCACTTTGGCCTGCGCATGGACCATCTGCAAAGAGCCTTCGGGCGTATCAATTATTTTTTTAAGC
Source organism: Deltaproteobacteria bacterium (assembly GCA_020441045.1). Lineage (GTDB taxonomy): Bacteria > Bdellovibrionota_G > JALEGL01 > JALEGL01 > JAGRMV01 > JAGRMV01. The sequence continues at coordinate 17,376 of JAGRMV010000007.1, forward strand.
CATTGCTGACTTTCAAAATATTCTATCAGTTTTTTGGCTACGTCAAAAAACCCGTTGCTGGTCGATTTATAGATAAAAATCAATTTTTCATTTTTGTCCCGCTGTTGTTCAATGGCCTTGACTTCGTCTTCACTCATGTCTTCATGGATATGCACTGGTTCCAATACCGCTACATCCTCGTTTTCAAGAAGCACATAATTTTCTAACAGGTTCTTACAAAGATCCAGACCGTAGGAAAATTCATCAGCGCTATAAGATTTGGCATGCAAGATCAATCGGTACACTAGACTAAGTTGCATGTGGTACATGTGAATTTTTTGCAAACCAGAATCAAGAGCGCTTTCCGGCCCAAGCAATTGCTTATAGGCCAGTGGCGAAATATTTTCCAATAGTGCGCCTACAGGTGATGAAGGATCTTGTCTTTGATCCGCATACGCTGAGAAAACCTTTGTATCCAGAAGCACCAATTGCCTGATTAATTCTATATCAGGTCCTTGTTTAACCGTTTTCAGTGATTGCAGATTATGCAATATGCTTATGATACTCTTTTTTGAAGTTTCATCGACTTGGTAAAACCTGGCCCGGTAATTTGTCGTTTGGCCATCTGTACTCTTGGCTTTTGCCCGAATATTAAAGCTGGCTTGAATGGGTCCTACCTCTGGATCTTGCCATGTCATTTCGACCACACTGCCAACATCAATATCAACATGACATTGAAATAAAATACCTGACTTACTGATAGAAAAAAGCTTGGCCTTATTGCTTTCTTGTCCTTCGGATATAAGTACCGCTTCTGCGAGGTAATTCCAACGCTGCGCTCTTTGTTGTCGTGTCGTTTGGTTCATGTTTTCAAATACATAGTGTATAACAATATCTGCTGCTGTCGATATTTTGTCTATTCATAATTTCCGATACGTACAATTGGGGTATGTGTGTATGTTCCGTTTTCTTTGTCAAAAACTGTCAATGTGGTGAGTCCCGTACAATAATTGTCACCTAAACTGATATTGGTCATGGTACTTGTGACAAGCCAATCGCCAATACTACCATTGGCAGAAACCAATCCAAAAACCTGCGCGCCGAACTCATCAATGTAAATACGATAGACATCTGTCGGTCCACCTGAATTGCTGCATGTAATCGAGTCCCGTTCATTAACCCAAAAAATACGATTTGACATCGGATACCACCCTGGATACATCCACCCCTTATCCCAGGTATCCCCATTGTTGCCCTCAAGCTCTGTTCCGGTTTCATCAATTTTGCCTGCAATGGTCATCACCGCATAGGAAACAGGGGTGTACCGCGGAATCGGCCAGCCTAAATAATTTAATTTATTGATCGTACCACTACCAGAGACAGCACTGGCAAACGGCACCAGACGATCTGTATCAAAGTTATTATCATCGGTTTTGCTGGAGATACGCAAAAAGGTATCGTACTCAACGTGGTAGGACATTTCAGATTTTTTAAAGATATCAATGGCGGTATAGGCATCGGCCAACCTCGCTCTACCTAGCATCTTATTATAAGAGGGACCGGCTGTAACTGCCAAAATACCAATGATAGTGATCACAATCATCAATTCAATCAGCGTAAATCCGCTTCTTTTGCATGGGTACAATGGTAGAAACATACGATACTTTCAGTATACCATGTTTTAAAATCCATACCTTATCTATAATAAAGGTATGGATGCTCTTGACTGATTTGTGTAAACATTAGTTCACGCAAATCAGTCTTCTTCGTACTTTGAAAATTCAATTTCAAAGACGCTCTGTTTATTCTCCAAAACCATTTGCAGATCTTGCCACTCTTGATCGTATTTCCCTGCATCGTAGGTAATAAAATCTAACTTTCGTTGTTTATAAATCAATGGAATCCATGCAAAAGCATCATAGGCAGATAGTTTTTGCATCATCTTTTCATCTAAATCATTCAGTCCTGACTCTTGATACAGGTTGATAAATGACTCCATATTATCAACATGAAATTCATCACGTAGGACATCAGCCAGCACTTTTCTAAATGTTTGATATTCAATCGAACTGGCGTAAAAATTCATGGTCACTGAACTTAGATCCATGGTTGGATTGGTGTTGGTCTTGATTTCTTTTTCAATAAAATCAAATACCGTTTCCATTGCATCGGATGTGAATTCAAGTCCAAATTTTAGTCTTTCATCACTGTATTGGGTTGCATATACAGGAACCAAGCTGGCGTTGTTTTTGATATATAACCTTACTGCATTTCGACGCCCATTATCTGCAGATTGGTCTGCATTGAGTTCAAAGTGAACGTGGGGTCGAAAAGCATAACGGTCATTGGTGTAATTCCAATCTTTAATATTTTCAATGGAGTAACCAGCCGCCAAAAGCTTTGCCTCGAGCAAAAACAATTCGTCATGGAGTAAAACCGGAGAAATGTAGATGGATAGTTCTCGATTCAAATGCCGGTATAATTCAACCAAATAAGGCGTATCGCCCACAAAAGTCTTATAGGATTTACTGCGGCTATAATCCACATTGTTTTTAAATTGAACCTTTTCAGCAAAACTCTTATAAAATCGTCCTGGCGGCATATTCCGAAAGGGCAAGTCATGCTGTCCATTCACAGGTAAAACGCGCTGTTGTAAGTTGTATACAGTGGTTGAAAATGCTTTGGGTATAACAACTCCATTGTGAAGAATGGCACACACCGTTGTCATATCGACTGGCGCATGATGCCCGGCAATCAATAGGTTTTGCATACCATCTGAAAAAGTAAACAATTTTTTTTCTACCATCGTATCCATTGCTTGAATGGTAGATTCAAAAGAAGCATCTTTAAAATAAAACATTTTGCAATGCAGTCTGTATTTTCCGTTTTCTTGCCATGGATGCACAGGACTCTGCGATGTAATGGTAAAATAATATTCAGAAAAACTATCTTTGCAATGCATGTTCAAATCCTGGTTTGCTATTTTGGCAAAACATGGCATATGCCGGCCATAAAATTTTTCAACGGGATCCATTGCTAGCGGGAAAGAAACACACACTAGAATCGATATCACCCACAAAACCTGATAAAACTTCAATAAATTGCCATCAAAATCGAAAAACTTGTTTTTTTTGATTTCTATCCCATGCATTTGCGTCATCCCTATTTAACGCAGTGTATTATCATGTCGCTGCCAGCAAAGCAATGACTTTGGCATAGCTTTGGATTTTTGACTTTGATTCTATCTACGAGGCCGGCTTTGATCAGCTTACCAAACCAAGCATCATCGCTAGCTTTGCGTACCACAGTATTGTAAGCTTTAGTCGAAATACATCACAACATGTTGCTTGGAGATATACCATGCCGGATGAGTCCTTGCGAAGCTTAACGAAGGAGATATTGTATATCTCCTTCGATTTCGTTGTATCGACGCATGTAAACCTATGATTAAAATACGCTAACCTTGCGCATTACAAGATACCATGTAAACAAAAAGTGCGTTCAATCCACTTGCTTTTGCATAATCAGATCGATTTGATTTTCATCGCCCAGCACAAAAACGTGTTGGTCAACCACCTCAAAGCCCAGATGCTTATAAATGGACCAGTTTCAGCCAATGGCAAGGCGAAAAAATTTTTTCGCGCAGTCACCTCTGCATCTGTGGACAAATAAATAGCATTTGGGCCATCTACGGGTGTCCTTAGCGTAAATCTCCTCAAAACACGTTGTCTACTCACACGGGACATATCATAAATATTATTTATTTATTTATAATTTTTATAGATTTTACTTATTTATGAGTTTTTGACAGATGTTAGCTTATTAACAAAATCAACAGAGAGGGATCACCATGCAAACAAAATGGCTTGTCGCCACAACGATACTATTCAGCATTATCACACTCAACCATAGCTATGCCCAAAGGCCTGGAACACTTGGTTGGGAAGAATATGATAGCAATAACACCAGCACTGTCCAGCAAGAGCAAGAGCAAAAGACAAGAGCTGATGACAGCGATGATATTTATCACTCTTGGGGCAGATGGCATCAGCCCACACAAGAACCTATTGTTGTAGAGTCAAGTTCAGCGGTTGACGCTAAACCTGTGATCTATACCGCATTTATCCATAGTAATGATTATATCGAAACCAATGAAGGCGACACTGAAAGAAGCTATGCAACTGTTTCTACCATTGTGCCCAAACCTATCTATTTTGAGGGTTATACCTATACAAAAGATAACTCTTACAAATCTGAGCAAGGTCAGGGTGACTGGACCGAATATTGTAAGGTTCGCTATCTGATCACACCAGAACAAGCGCGCAAAGCAAGTCTAAACGATTTCACTGCATCGATTATTGTGTATGTGCACAATTATGACGATGCAAAAGGATGCACCAATAACAAGAAAGAAGGGGAAAACAACCATGAATAAAATAATTACAACAACAGCCATCGCCATTGCCATCGCTGGCAATGTCTGGGCACAGGAAGAAAAAGACTGGAACAAACGTGGCGGATATGATGGAGAAAACCAATACCAGCAAGAAGCCACCTATCCTCCTGTTCAAGACGGAAAATACAACGCCGAATATGCTAATAAAGAGCGTTATGAAGAGCGTTATGAAGAGCGTTATGAAGAGCGTGACTATCAGAGAGGATATTACGACGGAGAGGGCATGGTTGATCCAGTCTATGATGATCAATCCTATCATGGTGGTCAAAACCACTCCTATTCCACACAATCAGTCTCATACCATGCTGAATTTAATCAGTATTATCAGTGTTACCTGATCCCAGTCGGAAATGTTCGCACCCGAATCGTTTCTCATGATGGACATGACTTTGTACCAGAGCGAGGTTACTACGATGATAGTTATGGGGAAAAAGTGCAAATTTGTGAACAAGGCTACATGCTAGCACCAGAAAAGCAACCGGATGCATGCACACTCGTATCTGTATATGACTATCAAGATGATGCGTACTATAAAGAAAAAGAACGTTGTAACGAAAATTTTCCGCGTTCTTACAATATAGACCCGATCTATATTGAAGTCTCATGTAATTAGACGATTTGTTTATTGAATCACCACAGCCCCGAAGGTTGAGATATTGATCTACAACCTTCGGGGCTTTTTTAATACTCAAGACCCGATTTTATGAAGACCATTGAACCCAAAGAAACCCGATCCACCTTCAACACAAAGACACCCATCCTAACCATAAGGAAAATCTTGTTACAATTATGCATGGGGAGCAATGTCGTACAGCGCCTTGCGCAGCAGCGCTGGTAGACATTGCTCCCCATGCACCCATCTCAGAGCACATTCACATATTTTCATTGAAGCATCCTCAATAAGCGAAGAACAAGATTTACAAAAAAATTTTGATCTTATACAACCCCTACCATGTCTCATTTTCAAACCCCAGAACAAGCTGTTGCAGCGATTACCTCCAATCAACGTGTCTACATACAAGCCGCTGCCGCCGCGCCACAGCTACTGATTCAAGCCATGACCGATCGCGCCCACGCTTTACAAAATGTTGAAGTCTGTCATTTGCATACCGAAGGCAAAGCCCCATATGCCGATCCATCACTGCAGCAAAGCTTTCATGTAAACTCGTTTTTCATTGGCAAAAACGTTCGTCACACCTTGGAAGCCGGCAATGGTTCTTATACCCCCGTGTTTTTAAGTGAACTCCCACTGCTTTTTCAGCGTAACATATTGCCACTGGACGTAGCATTGATTCAAGTTTCGCCGCCTGATAAGCATGGTTATTGTTCACTTGGTACAACCGTTGCCGCGAGCAAGGCGGCCATTCATGCCGCCAAACACGTCATTGCCCAAGTGAACCAACACATGCCACGCACCCACGGATCGGGCATCATTCATGTGTCCGAAATCAATACTTTGGCCGAAGGCCATCAGCCTCTTCCTGCGCATACGCCAACACCACCGACCCTTGTTGAACAAAAAATCGGCGACCATATCGCCGGTTTGATCGAAGATAAGTCCACATTGCAAATGGGCATTGGCAGTATTCCAGACGCTGTCTTATCTAGACTTGGCAACCATAAGCACTTAGGCATTCATTCCGAAATGTTTTCTGATGGAGTCATCCCGCTGATTGAACAGGGCGTGATTGACTGTCATTATAAAGGTGTCAATCCAGGCAGGGCGCTAGCAACTTTTTTGGTTGGATCGCAAAGGCTTTATGATTTTGTCGACGACAATCCATTTATTGAAATGCGCGAAGCAGATTACGTCAATGCTGTTGCGATCATTGCGCAAAACCCGAACATGGTCGCGATCAACTCAGCCATTGAAGTTGATGTGACTGGGCAAGTTTGTGCTGATTCCATTGGCATGCATATGTACAGCGGTGTCGGTGGCCAAATAGATTTTATTCGAGGCGCCGCATTAAGTGCGGGCGGCAAAGCCATTATTGCCATGCCTTCGACCACCCGCAGCGGGAGAAGCAAAATTGTACCTTTCTTACAACAAGGCGCTGGTGTTGTCACCACGCGTTCGCATGTACATTATGTGGTTACCGAATATGGTGTCGCAAATCTTTTTGGTAAGACGATCAAACAGCGCGTACAAGCATTGGTCAACATCGCCCATCCTGATTTCCGTGAAGAGATCATGCGCAGTTATTATGACCAGCATGCAAAACAAAAATCTGCTTAAAATCATTTTTTAATATGCGATTTTATCGGCAAAATTTTCCCACATGCGAAACGCCTCTAGTCCTTCTTCACGTAACATTTGCTCTGTTTGAATCGCGCGCAAATTCACCGGCTGCACAATTTCTTTGTACAAAAAGGCATCATCAAAATCAATATCAGCCGCATCTTCTCGGGTGCAAGCAAATACAAGACGTGATAGCCTAGACCAATAAATCGCGCCCAAGCACATTGGACAAGGCTCACAAGAACTATACAAAACGCAATCGGTGAGCTGAAAGCTCAGCAATGTTTCGCAAGCTCTCCGTATGGCGACAATTTCAGCATGCGCGGTTGGGTCATTGGTTGAGGTGACCATGTTATTGCCTTCGGCAATAACATCACCATGGCGGACAATCACGGCGCCAAACGGACCTCCATCTTTGTTTTGCACACCTTTTTTGGCAAGCGCAATGGCATGTCGCAGGTAAACTTCATCTTTGCTGCTTTCTTGCATTTACGTCACCCTTATTCGTTCAAATTATTTACCGTATTTTTTTTGCATTTCTTCGGCCATTTTTTTCAGTGCTTCGATTTGTTTGGCATCCATTTTTGTATTTCCAGCCTCACTCATTTCCTGCATCATTTTTTGCAATTGATCTGGCATGCCTTCTGGGGTTTTCTTTGTATAATCTTTGGGAATGGCAAAACTTACCTTTGCGACATCATGATCAATTGCAAGTGCTTTGACTTTTGTGGTTTTGCCATTGCTGATTGAAATCATTTCCAAAGGAATCCCATGTTTTGTATCAACCTCATGATGGACCGATTGCATACTTTGCAGCAGTGGCGCATATTTTTGAGCTAAGCTTGCGCTAAAACAAGTGGTTTGTTGTTCTTGTTTGTCTTGTTTTGTATACACTTCACACGGGTAACCTGCGATGGTTTTTTTGGTTCCGGTTGCCGTAAAGTTTGCTTGCATCTTTGCTTGTTGTTTTTGACCCACTTGCGCAGCAAAGTCGGTGACTTCCATATAGGTTTTCTCCGCCGGGAAAAGCGTATATTTTTTGCCTTTGCTTTCTAAAAGTACGGTTTTTCCTAGTGGCGACCCTTCAACTTCAACACGCGTGTCGCCATCTTTGTAATAGTACTGCGTTGTCATTTGCATATTCTTTTGATCACCGATATCCATTTGCATTTCATAGGTCATATGAATGCCATCAGCAGCATAGACAGCGGTAGAAACCAAACACAATCCTAACCATAATTTTTGCATGTTTTTCCTCTCAGTATTGCTAATGCATTGTACAGCAATTTTTTTTTTTTTTTTTTTTTTATTTTTTTTTTTATTTTTTTTTTTTTTTTTTCTTGTTTTCGACCACGCGGCCATCTCTCGAAAAATCGCCAACTGAATATGTTCGTACCCAGGTCGAATGCCAAGCATTCCGTCCTCTGCTAAGAAAGTGAACAGCCACCGCTCGAACATTTGATGGCGCGACTCTTTCGTCGGGTTCAGCGACACTCTTCGACAAAAGATTGACAGCGTTACCCATTCAGAAGCCCACCCTGCCTATTCTATGACTTCATACGGCCAACTGTAGTGAGTATAAAGAAAAGGAGGACTTCCTTCTCTCGATGTTTCTTTGGCGTATATGCGGAACTTAGTTCCTAAAGGAAAGCTGGTTCGCATCTCCTTCGAGCACTCCACACTCATGGTCGGAGGATAAAATTCACCGGCCACTGGTCGCGCTCTAACACTCCCATGACCACCTCGTGCAGGGCCGCGGTATGTCTCAATTACGATCTGGCGATATGGTGTCCAAGGTTTGGATGACGACATGAGAATATTCTAGCAGTGTTATTCAGCTCTTTGCCAGCGTTGGCTGAACCCCTTCTTCACAGTCTGTGGACTCTCATTGGCGTTGCCTGACGGCCCGCGCTCTATGCGTTGCTGCACCGAGCCAAGGTCTCGGCCCATGCGGGTGACGATCGCTAACGGAATTTTCTTCTAAGGGGCTTTTCCCCTGGCGCGCGCAAGGCATCCAAACGCATCCCCTTGGCCTTCGGCCCGTGGCCCCTCGTTCGGAGCCTCCTTGCGCTTGCCTCCCCATTCTCGCCGAAGGGCAGAGGTTCATATGGATGAACCCCAAGGAGAATTGGAGGAGGCATGAACACCACGCGAGAACTGACCCGAGAAGATATCGAAAACGCTTTTCACCGCGCGACGCAGAGCTATGCGGGAGCACGCGACCGCTGGGCT
>JAGRMV010000079.1 GCA_020441045.1 Deltaproteobacteria bacterium
AACGCCAGTATGACAATAACGGCAATCAATACCTAGGTCGCCGGCATGCAATTTGTGGCTGTATTCAATAGGTTGGGTAGGACGGTATCCGACGTCTGTATATCTAGGGGAAAAATAGTACCAGATGAAAAAAATGGCGGCAGCAACACCAAGGATTTTTCCAGCCACCAACAACGGCAGCAATTGATTCACTTTTTTAGGGAATATTTGGCTCAAAATGTTAACTCCATCCTCATAGAATTTGTAAAAATTCGCCCCCTATCTACTCCTTTTTTGAGAAAAATCAATGCCAAAGCTGCTATTTTGATTGACTTTTTTGGTATTCTGTCAAGCGACTGTGAAGTCTTGTAAAGAAAGGGTTTTAAGAGATATGATCTAGATCATTTCATGAAAAAGTCGACAGCTTCGGTAAAGTTATTAAATTGTCGAGGTGGTGTGGGGACATTGCCAAAACCGTATGCAGCAAAAGCAAAGTCAACACCGGCCTGTTTGGCCGCCGCATAATCTCCTGCTGTATCGCCGATGTAAATGGAGTTTTGTAAATTGTTTCTGTCGATGATAGCTCGAATGTTTTGGCCTTTGGGTTGACCGGTTCGACCGATATATTCAAAATCTTTGATTGTGTCTTGAACAAGGTTGGTACATATATCAAAAGTCTGGATATAGCCATCTTGGCAATTGCTGACGATATAGAGTGGGTAGTGCTGGGCAAGTTTTGCTAAGCCTTCTCGAACACCTTGATAAAGATTCCATCCGCCTTGCTGGATCACTGCATTCTCCGCCTGTAAAATTTGATGTAAAAGCCGATTGGCTTTTTCTGTCTCCATATACGGGAAAAAAAGAGTGCGTATCTCATCTGGGGTTTTGCCCATAATGGTTGCCATGTCTTTGATGGTAATTTCTCGGTAATCCACTTTTTGCGCTTGTAGCACTTGATTCCATGTTATGGCACAGCCTTCACAGGTATCCCAGAGCGTGCCGTCCAAATCAAAGATGATGCTGTCGTATCGCATGGTGTTGACCCTATCATCAGGACATTTTTTCGACAAGGTCAGTATGGATAGATTTGTGATTGATACCAAGGCATATAATATTCTTGGTTGGTGATTGTGCCCCTTCGACCAAAGGTGGAAAATAGCATATATAGACCGATCAGGTTTGTATCTTGTTCCATGGAGTTGGAGAAACACAGAGGTGTTGCATATGCGTATATTTAAAAAAGAACATATTCCGAAGCCTAAAGTGACTTTAGACGTTTATCCGCAAGCGCCTTTGGACCTTGAGATTGGCTGCGGTGTTGGTTTGCATCCTATTGCGTATTGTCGCGCCAATCCGCAGCGCAATTTGATTGCATTAGATCGTTCAAGACTGCGTATGCATAAGATGGAAAAATCAATGCAGGGTTTAGGGTTGCAAAACCTATATATGGTTTGTGAAGATGCCGATAAGTTTGTTGCACATGAAGTGAAACCTGGCAGTATTGAAAATTTATTTTTGTTATACCCAAACCCGTATCCCAAAAAAGCGCAAGCGAACAAGCGGTGGCATCAAATGCCATTGATGGCATGTTTTTTGGATGCATTGACCCGTGAGGGTCGTGTCCATCTAGCGACCAATGAAGCTTTTTATGCGCAGGAAGCTAAAAGGTACTTTGTAGAGCAGTGGCAGCTGAGGGTGGAGTACGAGGCATCTTATCAAAATCAATTGCCTTTTATGCCTCGTACCCATTTTGAAAAAAAATACATCGAACGTGGCGAAACCATTTACGACTTTATTTTCGCGAAACGATAGTCATCTAGTTTTTATTTGACCCATATTTTATAGCAATGAGCACAAGGGCAAGGGAAGTCATGCGAGAACTTGCACAAGCTGTCGAATATGACTTCCCTTGCCCTTGTGCGGTCTTGAATAAAACCTAAATAACGATAGGCACCTCTGCAAATCACGTCATCCCAAACCAAATTGGCGCCATTTTTTTGAATACTTCATGAAGATACTCTTCTGCTATCGCTCAAAACGAATTGAGAATGTAAGCTATAACCAAAACTTGTGGCAGGGTCACCAGTGGAAGAAAAAAAGCGATTTTCCAAGATGTTGTGGTTTCTTTGATGCTCATGATCTCGGTGTAATCGGTCGAAACGCCGGCCATCAAAAAAGTAAACCCATTGCCAAGTGCCTTGGCGCGTGTGACCAAATCAGCGACAACAGTGATAGAGACTTCAGGTCATATTTCAAAAAAAAAAAAAAAAAATAAGGTCATGGCAAGACCTTTGATATCCGGGCCAAACCATGTTTGAAAAATATCAATGCTGATAAAGGTACGAATCAGAGATGCTAAAATCACACCAAAGAAAATCCATCGCAAAATCATTCGCGAACCTTTGAGTCCATTGCTGATCAGAGAAGATAAGAAAGCCCTATCGAATGAGGTCTTTGTAATACCCTGTTTCGCATTAGCCCAAAATAAAAAATCAGGATCGTATTGCAAGCTGTTCGGGTTGCCAGGAAGGATGCCGTTTTTTTCGAGGCGATCAAAGATGATGCCAGAAACCATTGCAATAACAGCTGAAATCAATATAAACATGATTGTCGCTTTCCATCCAATCAGAGCAGCCAAAATAATCGTAAGTGACAGCGAGTTCCAAGGGCTGGCAATCAAAAAAGCAAAAGTCTGCCCCAAACTTGCGCCGCGCTCATACAGTTTCATCCCAACAAGTAAAACGCCGTGAGAGCAGAGATCTAAAAGCAAACCAGCGAGCGTGGCTCGAAAAAGTCCAGACAAACTTCCAGGCCGACCAATGATTGATAAAACAAAAGTGCGGGGCACTTTGTCCAAAAGACCCACAAAGAAAATGCCCAAGCCAAGGCCAAGCCACATCTTGTTCATCAGCTCATAAAAAGACATGCTTAAGTGGTGAAACCATTCGATATCTTGATAGATGCCAAAGAAATGGCAAACGTAACCGAACGCAACAATAACAAGCGATCCCCACAGTAGTTTGTCGATTTTTTTCTTTGGGGTGGGTGTGCAACAGTGCGCTTGGTTCATCGTATTGCTCCCTATAAGTTCCGTAAACGGGAGACGATTTTACTGATACGCGCGAGTTTGTCAGGCGAAGCACTGACGACCATTTTGGTAAGTGTATGTGCACTGGTAAGTGCTTCATTGACATGTTGGGTGCGTTCGATTTGATGGGTGATGCGTTCGGACTTGGCGGCCTTTTTAAGGGTGCTTTCGATGCTTTGCATTTTTCCGATGGCGTCTTCTAAGATTCTCATTTCACGCGCTTGAATGACGTTCGAAACAGATTTCCAAATTTGTTTGTCGACTTCGTAGTAATAGTTGCGATCACCTTGGATGCGAACTTTTTGGGCTACTCCCCATTTTTGTAACTCCTGCAATAGGCCGTTGACATTGCCTTTGGATAGACCTAGGGCTTCTTCGATTTGAGATTGATTTAAAGGTTGCTTGCGTAAATATAATAAGGACCATACCCGACCGAGTAAGCCTTTGAAACCCCATTGCTCAACCAATTCTTCGACGACACCACAAAAGACCAGCTCTTCTCTTGAAAGTTCAAGTGGGTTGTTTGTTGGTTCAGTTGATGGCATGATAGAAGATATAACACCTTTGTTGCAAAAAAACATGAAAAACAAATTTTATCATTGGGCCCTCTTTGTTGTTGAAAGTCGTATCTGGATTGCGCTTGGCGCTGTTAGTGTGGTGGTTTGTTCCTATCATGTCGCAAGTTTAGTGCCTTCTCGACGTTTGCTTTTATCAGTTTTTATCGGCACATGGTTTCTCTATTTTATGCAGCGATATATTCCGCGAATACAAATCAATATGGAAAATACAAAAGCCAAAATAGGCTTTGTATTTTTTGTCTTGTTGAGTTTGGCGCTTGTGTGGTTATTGATGCAGTCAGCTCAATGGCGCATTTATGCTTGGTTATTTGTATTCTCTCAGCCAGCTCTTTTTTATGCTATGCGTATTAAAAGTAAAAAAGGTCTTTTCCTTGGCCTCCGGCAAATTCCGTATATCAAAATTATTATTGTTGCTGCGGTCTGGGAGTTGCTTGTGCTGCTTCCCTGGGTTGAACAAAAGCGCCTTGTAGAAATGCCTTTGCTGTATGCAGCAATGATGTTTTTCTATCTCGTCGCCATTATTATTCCATTTGACATAAGAGATATGCAGACGGATTCACCGCATATGAAAACAGTTGCGCAAATAGTGGGCAAACAACAATCTACACGGTTGATGTTTGGTTTCTTGTTACTGGCAATCATATGTGTCGGTATTTTGGCCTACCAAAAAACGATCCAAGGTATTACGCCTTATGGTTTTGCCAGTATTTTGGTTTTGACCTTATACGCAGTGTTTAAAAAACCAGCCAGCGCCCGCACCTTATACTATGAAGGTATACTGGATGGGACGCTTGTACTGTGGATCTTATTTTGACCAATCTTCAAATGATCTAGCTTCAAATGCAGAAAAGAAGTCGTCGAAGTAGTTATTAAAAAATGCATTTTTATCGTTTAGATTTTTGATTTGGCTTAAAAGGTTGCCTTCTGGTGTTGCTTTGACCTGTCTTACAATTTCTTGATAGTGTCCTTCATCTACATTAATATTGTATGTAAACACGAGTTCACTCTGGTCACCACGGCATTGTTGATGTTGATCGCGAATCGTAAATGTGATGTTAAAACTATTAACACCTTTGCCATAATCTGTGACTTTGTAGCACGAATATTTTTTGGCTGTATCGAAGCCACATGAAGCATAAAAATCAGGGTAGATTTTTTTTGCAACTGCTTCAGAGAAAGTGATAAGAGGCGCAGGCTTGATGACGAAGTTGATGATTTTTCTTCCGTCTTTTGTCCCTTTATATGTAGAGTGAAGGATTTCCGCCTCATAAAAAGCATCGTAATAAAAACTTTTTTCATCGTCGATAAGTTCAAATTTTTCAACGTTTTCTAACTTTTCGATGATGCTAGATTCTGGTAAATCAGAACAAGCAACTTTGGTGATAGCTTGCGCAATATCGAGCTGTAAAGCTGTTAGTAAAATCATTAAAAACATGTATCGTTTTTTTGTTGTTATGATCATTTGGATTCCCCTTCATCTATTCGTTTAGAAACTTTTCAAGTTCCGCTTCTTTTTCTTCGTTTGAAAAACTATCTGGATCCTTTTCAAACTCGGTTTTTATTGCATCCATATTCAGGATTTCAAAAATTTCTATTGCCTTTTCTGAGAGTTGATCAAGTTTTGTAAAGGTATCATTTAGACCCTCAAGGGTTTCACTCATCTTTTTGACGTAATCAACCATTTCGATTAAAAGGTCAAGTTTAGAAAGGGCATCAGCCATTGTTTCGATTTGTTCCATGCCTTTTTCAAAATTTTCTTCAAAGGATGCAATACGCTGATCAAAACTAACAAGTGCTGTATCCGCAGATTTTTGTAAATCGCGCATGGTGGAAGCAATGCTACTCATGTTTTGGTTCATTCGGCTCATGTTTTTATCCATGTTGTCCATGGAGGTGACAAGATGGCCCGTATCTTTTTCAATTTGATCCAGACATCCAGTGACCAGCATCAAAGCTGCAAGCAATGGCATAAAACAATATGAGCGGAATTTCCCCATAGATTCTATATATTCAATAAATTCTGAAAGTTCAATACTTTTAAAATAAATAATAACAATAAGTTAGCAGTATTAATCGTTGAATATTGGCTTGAAAATTACAATACGAGGTGCTGATAAAGACAAACATCATGGATTTGCCCAAATTTTTCTCCGACTTGGTGCATGGTACCGACCAGGGTAAATCCTTGTTTTTCATGTAGATGTCGACTTGCCAGCGAGGAAGAAACGATCCGCGCCAGAACGTTCCGATGCCCATGGGTTTGCGCATAAGTCATTGAAGTTGCTAGGAGTTTTGTGCCAATGCCTTTTGCTTGATGGTCTTTATGCATGTACGTAGAAGTTTCAACCGTTTTGGCATAGGCGCATCGGTCTGACCAGGCTGACAAGCTGGACCATCCGATAACTTCATTATCAAAGAGGGCGACAAAAATAGGCAGCGGGTCAACATGTTGCTGAAACCAGATTTCTTGCTCTGCAATGGTTTTGGGCTGGGTATCAAAGGTTGCAACCGTATGTAAGATGGCGTCATTGTAGATCTCGGTGATGGCTGGTAGATGATCTATTCTGGCACGCTCGATCAAAAAATAAACATCACTTACTTTGATAAGGGACATAATGCCTGACTCCTTGTCGAAAGATGAGAATGGAAAAAGCCAGAATGGTGCTTGCAGCCATAAAAATCCACTGTCCACCTAATTCTTTTAAAAGCCAACCACCACCAATCGGACCGATGATAAAGCCGATGTTAAGCAATTCAACACAGCCAAAATAAGAGCTTTTTAACTCAGGTGGACTCATCTCATCGATCAGTACATAGGTGTTGGAAAAAATCAGCATTTCTCCGAGTGTAAATATAAACATGGCAAACATATAATTTTGTAAGCTTGGCGTAAGCCAGGCAAATAAAGCAAACCCAATGACCTGTGGAAACAGTCCAAGGGTCATCACCGTTGTGGTCGATAAATGGGAAACCCACTGCAAAACAAAAAATTGCAGAAGTACGATGGAAACAGCATTGGTCGCCATGATGATGCCAAAATACCGGACGCCTTCGGTATCAAAAAGGTCATACAAGTATTGTGGAATATTGGTTTCAAATTGAACAAAGGTCAATGCGCCCAGCATAAAAGTGCATACGAAATACAATAATGCGCGGTCGCGCGAAAGAATACGTAGCAGTTGTTGCAGTTGTAGACGCTCAGCTTTCTTTTGAGTTTGATCGACACTGTGTCTGATAAAATAAATCCCAAAAAAAACGCCGAAAACAAGATAGATCAGAGCCGTAATGGCAAATGCGATGGTGTGACCACGCATAAAAAAATAAGCCCCTGCCAGCGGACCTATGCATGCACCTAGATTGATCATATAGTACTGTGTTTGTAGAATGAGTTTTTTTAGATGTGGGGGTGAGATGTCAGTCAATAAAGCTGTAAGGTTGAGTCGAAATGCCGATCGGCAGATGCCATAAATACCGTTAAAAACAAAAAACTGCCAAGCCTGATTTGCTACAATAAAACCAACAAACGCAACACTGAAGCCAAACGCAATCAAGGGGATAAGGCGTGAGCGTCCCCAACGATCGCCGATATAACCGACAAAAAATGAAGTGGATATGCCCGTAACAGGCGCAATGGCGACAATGCTTCCTGCCAAGACTGGAGATAAGCCAATGTTTTTGGTTAGGTGCAGTGTCAAAAAAGGCAAGGACATAAAAAAGCTAGCACTGGTACAAAATAGCCCAATCAATATCAGCCATACCAATTTGGGGAAACGATGTATTGTTTGGAAAAACTGCTGCAAGAAAATGTACCCTTTGTTTGTTTGCTGTTAGGCTTCATTACCATGCGAACCATCATAACTTTATCCATGATTGCACTTTTGTCTTTTTCATATCCATGCTTTGGGCAAAATAAAACAAAAATCAAAAAAGATGGAGATCGGACTTGTATAACCAGCAATGGGTTGCCCAACCATGATACGGGGGATTTCCCCAACGCAGGTAATCCCAATACGATTTCAGAGCAAGAGCATACCTTTTGTTTTCCGACCCAACCAACACTAACAGATCGCGCCCAAACCAAGCACGGCATCATTGGGATTGCTATCAACGGTATCCCTATGGAACCAGGTACGGCAGAGTGGTACAATCGAGATCGAGACTCAGGATGGAACTACAGTGCCATAGGCGGCTCTATTGATTTGGGTATCGACAAAAACAATGCGCATGTTCAGCCCTCTGGGATGTATCACTATCATGGCGTGCCTTATGGCTTGATTGCCACCCTCAAATCACCTGATGCGATCATTGGCTATGCCGCAGACGGATTTCCCATCTACGCCAACTACAAAAATTTGCAAACGAGTTATCGTTTGAAAAAAGGCACGCGTCCGACGCCTCCCTATGGAAGTTATGATGGGACATTTGTTCAAGACTGGGAGTATGTTGAAAGCGAAGGTGAATTAGACGCGTGCAATGGCATCATGATGGGTGGTAAATACCGTTATGTGATTACGCGGGATTTTCCGCAAATGCCAAGATGTTTAAAAGGCGCCATCATTGATAGCTCGTTCGAAAGAGCGCCGGATGCGCAAGTTGGTCCGCATCATCCGCACAATCCAAAAAGACGTCCTCCACATCCGCAAAAACCTCATCGCCCAGGTCAAGATCCAGGGCCTCCACGCTCTCAATAAAGTCCAGAGTTGCGCAAGACGTGGGTCATTTTTTTATACGCTCGTTTTTGCTTGTCAGGAATTGCGCGCCAATCGAGGTTATGAATTGCCCCATGCAAAGCGTAGAGGTAGATGGCGTTGATACTCCGCACAGGCTTGTTGTTTTTTACGCGACCTTCAAGCATTTGCAAAAAAGCTTTTTCCACACCTAAATCTTTCAGCTGATACGCATATTTTACACCGATCGCCAAAAAATCTGCCTCCACCATCGGTCCCAAATTCCGCATCTCACCAATCCGCCGCATATCTTTTGCCATCATGAAAAAATTACACAAGATAGGTCGGAGTGTAAAGCAACGGCTGTTGTTCGCTGAGTTTTAGAAAAAAGAAAGAAAAGAGCAGAGGGCATATTTTTGCACTTTCAGGTACTTACCGAGTAAAGATGTTACAATTTCAATATATATTCATCACAAGAAATTAAATCCTAAGCTACTTACATAAAAATAGTGGCGTCGTCGCCCTACTGTCAAAGGCAGTTCAAGTCCTCACTCGATCTTCAAAAAAAGACAATATCCTAATAGGAAATCAAACACTCCGAAACGTGGAGGGCCCGACGCCATATTGCCGAAGGCAATCATCAAATAAACGAACGCAGTTCGAGTCCCTAACTGGATCTTCGGAAAAAGATTGATACAAAAGGAAAGGAAAATACTCCGAAACGGAGAAAGTGGCGGGGCCGACGGGACTCGAACCCGCGACCTCCTGCG
>JAGRMV010000080.1 GCA_020441045.1 Deltaproteobacteria bacterium
AAAGACTGGCCGAATTTTCGGTGGGATAACCATGGCCTCCCGGAACTAGAAGCAAAGTTTATCCAACAGACTGGTATTTTGACGGGTATGTCAAAGCACCTGCATGCTGAAGACCTTGATACCTATGTGGTAGAGGCAATGACTTCTGAAGCCCTTACAACCTCTGAAATAGAGGGAGAATACCTCGATAGAGATAGTGTCAGGTCCTCCATCTTACAAGAAATGGGGATGAAATCTCCCCGCCGAAGAATTGGACTTGGAGAAAAAGGAATCGCAGATCTTGTCACCGATCTTTACCAAAACCATCGCCACCCGGTCACCCATGAGAAGCTATTTGCATGGCATGCAATGGTCGTAAATGGGAGAAACGACCTTAGTAGCATCGGTCAATATAGAAAACATGTAGAACCTATCCAGGTCGTTTCAGGAAATATTGATAATCCAAAAATTCATTTTGAAGGACCCCCTTCCAAGGATGTGCCAGTGCACATGGAGGCATTCATAAAATGGTGGAAGCAAACCCATCCACAGGCAAGAAAGCCATTATCAACGGTTATTCGATCTGGCATCGCGCATCTATATTTTGTATGCATCCATCCCTTTGAAGATGGCAACGGTCGAATCGCCAGGGCTTTGGCCGAGAAAGCTCTTTGTGAATCTCTTCGATCCCCCTCTCTGATAAGTATCTCTCAAACGATCTACCAAAACCGAAAAGAATACTACAAGCAACTCGCACAGAACAACCAGTCACTGGATATCACAGGCTGGCTCCACTACTTTGCAAAAACTATTATAGACGCACAAAAACATGCCTTGCAGTCGATTGAATTCATCATTGAAAAAACCAAGTTCTTTGACCGGTATGCAAATCAACTCAATGCAAGACAAAGCAAAGTTTTGCTACGTATGTTTCGAGAAGGACCCTCAGGCTTTGAAGGGGGCTTAAGTGCAGAAAACTATATTCAAATCACAGGAACATCAAGAGCCACGTCAACCAGAGATCTACAAGATCTTGTACAAAAAAATGCCTTACGAAAAACAGGATCATTGAAAAGCACGCGATACCATTTAGTACTTTCAAACAAGTAACACAACTTCTTCTCATACAAAACGTCGGTACTTATAGATATGTACCGACATTGTGTAATCAAAAAGGTGAGGTTTTTGAGCTTATAACGAGCAAGAGCAAAAATACGCTTGCAGTGGGTAGCAGATATATAGGGGGGACTGGGGTCGGTTTTTTCAACTTGCGTGTCTTTGTTTGGAAGGAAACATCACTCCCCCTCCAAAATAATCCCCTTCATCGAAAAACTCTGTCACCCATTTGTTACCAAAATGTTACCATTTTTTTCACATTTTAGGTTTGGGATCTTTCTTTTGACTCTCACTATTTAGACGTTCCATCTTCTTAAAACGCTTTGCCGTGTGGCGTTTGCGTTGAATTGCATATTGTTCCATGTCACTGGGTGATTTTGTGTGCTGGTCCTGTTCTGGGACTCCAAAGCCGAGGTTTGTAGGTTCAAATCCTGTCTCGCCTGCCA
Organism: Deltaproteobacteria bacterium; assembly: GCA_020441045.1. Classification (GTDB taxonomy): domain Bacteria; phylum Bdellovibrionota_G; class JALEGL01; order JALEGL01; family JAGRMV01; genus JAGRMV01. The sequence continues at coordinate 1,542 of JAGRMV010000080.1, forward strand.
TTTTTTACGCCCAATTCCATAACAAAGTTTCTTGCACGCTTTTAGAGATACCTCTCGGCGCCTTCAAATAACACAACAAATTACAATTCAGTCGAGTGTTCCCCGAACGAATATACTTCCTAGATGCGGTTTAAACTTCTTATTCTTTCCGCTTTGGTTTTTCTGCTTTCGAACTGTCCCAGTTAATTGATTAAACAATGATTAGCCCATTAATTTCAATGATAAATACGGATACACAACATGTCTGGCTCTAGGAGTTTGAAAATTTTTTATTTTGTGGTTATCATTTGTTTTTCTTACATGGGGCTTAACACGATGATTGGCGATTCATGTATAGTTTGAGAGACGGAGGGATTGTACTGCATGAAATGAATCAAGTACAAGCAGAGCCTATCGCCCCCAACCAAGTCTGCATATGTAAGTCCTGGTGTCGGTGCCACAGCAAATGCATAAGTGATGCTGTATTGATAAGCTCCTGATGGGGCAGAAGGGGCACCCAAATCAGGGGCTCGAGGGACACACGACTGTCCCCGATTGTCGGCAGGTTCTTTATATTGATTTTTATGATTTTTTAGGTATTTTTATTGATCTGAAAACCAAACTCGTTGTCTGAAATTTGCTTTTTTTTCTTCAAATTGTGCGAAGATACATGTCTTTAGGCTGGCATGATTCATGCTTTATTCTTCATTTGATGCCTAGACTACCAAGAATAGTGATTCCCGGTCTTCCTCACCACATTACACAAAGAGGAAATCGAAGACAAAAAACGTTTTTTGAAGAAGTAGATTATAAAACTTATCTGGAATCTATGTCTCTAGCCTGTAAACGGTTCGATGTAAAAATCTGGGCATACTGTCTTATGTCCAATCACGTTCATTTAATTGTTGTACCTTCATCTTCAAAATCTCTTGCAAAGGCTATAGGATCTGGTCATGAAAGCTACACACGCTATATCAATTTTAAAAAGAAATGGCGTGGATATTTATGGCAAGGTCGTTTTGGATCCTATGTGATGGATGATAAGCATTTATACAACGCAGCTAGATATGTTGAATTAAATCCATTGATGGCAAGAATTGTTAAAAAACCTGAAGATTACCCCTGGAGTAGTGCAAAGGCTCATTTACAACAAGCAGATGACCCATTTGTAGATCCCAAACCATTATTAGATCTTTATCCGAACTGGCAAGAATATCTACAAGAGGGTTATGAGATGGCTCTCTATAGAAAGATGGAAAATCACCTTAGAACAGGCAGACCCTTTGGTTCTGCAAAGTTTCTTTCTCAGCTTGAAAAACAAACTGGATTAGATCTACTCCCAAAATCTCGCAAAAAATAACTCCCGAACTTTTCTAAAAATCGCTATACAAAATATTGACTGAAAAGACGTACCAGTCGTGTGTCCCCTGAATGCAATAACACAACAAATTACAATTCAGTCGAGTGTCCCCCGAACGAATTGCCACTGGGTTTACAGTACTTGTCCTCAAACTTTATGGTTCATCAAATTCCAGTTCGAGTTCAGGGGCTGATGTACCTTCCAGACTGGAAAAAATTTTTGCAGACTTAGATGTACTCTCATCACCGATCAAAATCCAACCGTAATTGGTCGATGGATTGTCTAGCATGTCTTGCACGTCGGCAATCAGGTCATTTGAAGTCCACTCATAACTGTTATTCGCACTGGTGACATCAACACTAGCCAGAGATGTCGCATTATAATCACCACCAGCTGTTGTCCACATCACCGTATTATACAAACCATGAATCCATGTTGCATCACCCGTTGTCGAAGCATCGCCTTGTCCAGCGTTGTTATTGATTGAGGACGTACCCTGATCCCAATTGCTTTCGATACGATACAAATCAATCGTTCTGGCAGTATTGCTGGCTACTCTTTTGGTAGACAATCGTAAAATCGCATTGGTAATTGTTGCGCCAGCCGGAACATCCGAGGCGATATCAAACATCAAAACCGCTCTACGCAAATAAGTACTCCCCTCATTGGTCCTTCCAACAATGAGCACACTTCCCTCCCCATTACTCACACTACCGGTCGCATTTTCATATAGGGTATTATCTTTTTGTGGATAGAGAATAAAAGCACTGTCTTGATTGCCATTATTGTTATTGTTATTATCGTTGTTATTGTTGCTATTGTTGGCGTTGGGATCGTTACCCGTCCCATCACCGCCATTGCAAGATATAAAAAGAAACCCGAACAAGAATATCAATGCGATTGAGAAAAAGATGCTTTTTTTGCGTTGCGTATGTTTAGCTTCAATCATAGTCGATAGTATAAATGAAAAAAATAAATTGCAAGTTTTTCAATTTGTCCAATTGTGCGGTATAGATCAAATGTGAAATATCATCCCTACACTTTGTTGTTGGTTGTTTTACTTTTTTACGCATGTGGTGATTCTGATCTTAGGGTTCAGTGTGATAACCTTCTCCCCTCCGCACAAACCAAATTCATCGATGTCTACGCACTACTTTCTTCAAGTGGACCTAGCGGGTGCGCAACCTGTCATGCACCATCGAACCCAAATGCAAATTACGATTTTTTGACCAAGCCTGGGGTATATGAAGCACTATCCAACCATTTTGATGTAGTCTATGCACAAATCGCATCAGGTCGCATGCCTGAGGATGGAACACCATGGTCAGAATCAAATATACAGATTTTACGCAGTTGGTATTGCTACGGAGGACCTTATGAACCATAAACAACCTAAGTTGCTGTTTCTTATGTTCTTGTTTTGTTTGTTACCTGGGTTTACCCATGCAGAGCAAATTTATGAGCTCAGCAAAAAAAGTCAGATAACATTCACAGCACACATTACAGGTGGGAGCTTTGTCACCAAAGCCAAAAAGATAGAAGGATTGATCACACTAAGTGATAACGGCAGCCAAATCATCCACGCCGAAATCATTGTTCCAGTACAAAACTTAGACAGCGGGATTTCTCTTCGAAATAGCCATATGCACGAAAAATACTTAGAAGCAAGTCACCACCCCGACATTATATTTGAAATCAAAGATCCCATTGACTTTTCAACATCACCTTTTACAGCCAAAGGCGCATTTAAGATCAAAGGCATAACAAAACAAGAGGCCATGGAATTTTCTTGGAAGAACGTATCCGATCAAAAAATTGAAATAGAGAGCGAATTTCCAATGATCATTACAGATTATGGGATTCCGCAACCTGGTTTTGCTGTCGTAAAAATGGATCCAAAAATAGACGTACGTGTTTCATTGATATTAGAGTTGAAAAAATGAGGCGTTATCAGGGTCTTTTATTTTTTTTATGCTTCTTTTCGACAAAGGGGTGGACATATCCAACATATATTGCCAAAGGATATACACAGTGCGCATCATGTCATTACAATCCTAATGGGGGCGGCCTCCGCAATTCATATGGTTTTGCTACCCAATCTGCCACCTTTCCTGATGATATCAACAATTCATTTCTTGCATCTGTTCGCGAGGCATTGCAAAAAAATGATGTAACAGGCTACAACACCGAAGGTGATCATAAACTGCAATGGGATGTGGGTCTCGATACCAGGCTGGCTTTGTTAAATGCAGAAAGTGGATCAGATGACGGAGATGGTGGTTCAAACCGAGCCTATGCGTTCTTTCCGATGTTGGTCGAAGTTGGAGGGGTGATGGCCTATGGACCTTGGATGGTTTATGGCAGTGTCACACCTAGACGAGCTGGTAGTAGCAAAAGACCGGATACTTTTTTTTCAAGAGAACACTGGCTCGGATACAACCTAGGTACGCAATCCAAACTTCGCATAGGTAGAATGGTCATGCCATTTGGCATTCGACAACCAGATCATACCCTGTACACCCGTGAAGAATTAGGCCTAAACAAGTGGGACCAAACCTATGGTTTACAATGGGACTATTACAATCAACATTGGATGGTTTCGGCGATGGGATTTGTCGGGGATTTGTTACTAGACCCCAAAGCCTATCAACAACGTGGTGGGGCAATCTCTGTCTCTTATAGCATAGCATCGAAAGCATCTATGGGTATCTCGATGCGGGCATCGAAGTCTGAATACCTTCGGGTCATCGCTGGCAGCTTATTCAGCAGAGCTACATTTTTGAAAAGAATGTATGTAATGGAAGAAGTCGCATTACAACAAGAATCTTCCTCTGAAAATCTTGGCAATACCAATACTCTGGCAACATCCTTCAGAACGGGCATATTTCCATTAGAATCACTTGATCTTTATCTAGAGATCGCGCACAGAAAGGTTTTAGACAAAAATGAGCTAGAAAAAACCCGATATGCTTTGGGTTCACAATGGCAAATTTTGCCTTGGGTTGAATTGATTCCTGTGGTTTATTTTGAGGATACGCAGCCTAGAAATTTTATAACTTTTTTAGCGCAGATGCACATCGTGTTCTAAATCTATAATATAGTATGCAAAATCTGCGCTGTTATCTGGTCATCGAGACAGGGATTGCAGCGACACTCGATTGAATTCTGATTGAACGCGTTGTAATTCAGTCGAGTGTCCCCTGAACTCCTTCCATGCTTATGCCGCTTGATGCTTTTATTGAAGAAACCATGCAATTGATCGAAACCCAGCAACAGGCCGATGAAGTCCTGGTAGAAAACGTGCGCCCGCTACGCAATGCTGCAGCTGAAGGCATTGACAGCTACAAAGCGTTTTTGACTCGTTTAAACGAATCCATGCTCGAAGGGTAAGCATCAAATAAAATCGAAACCAAATTGCACTATACTAAAACTGCGCGGTCAGCGCCGGGCATTGATGTCGTCTCTAGTACCGTCTGCAAAATAAAGTAGTGGCCGATATACTTAGGGCATCATATAACTGCAGGTAACATCGTATCGGCCCTGATCCGTATTGAAAACAAATGTATAGATTTCACCAGGGAAGAATTTGATATTTTCAAGATAAGTTTTGTCTTGCGTGTAAATCAATGGGTCTTTGACACGATATTTTAGTTCAATATCAGCCCATTTTGGATTGATACGTTTGATAAGCAAATCTGCAACGACAAAAGATTGTTCGTCACGGGCCGTTCCATGTGCACGTATATGGGTAAATACATCGATGAGTTCAACCGTTTCACATTTTTCTCCACAAGCATGGTAGGACTCAACAATGAATTGCTTACGATAGGGTAAAATATTAATCCCAGATGTACCCATATAAGCAGTAGACGTTTGCGATGTTGTATAATGTTTTTGCATCGACGGAGGATATCCTGGATACAAATCGGGTTCATCGGAAATCCATTGGATACGTCTTTGACCGTCACTGTTGTCGTGTTTCAGATATAAGACCGTTTTTTCTGCTGTATGAGTAAGACTACCTTCACATTGAATCGGACTTCTTTGTATAGACTCAGCCAGAACTTGGGAAGAAAATCCAAAGACACATGCATACAAAAAACAAAGTGAGTACTTCATAACACCATCCTCTGATAGAATGTAACAGTGTTGCGTAAAGACCGCAATAGATAAGAAAACACGTAAAAATTTTCGAAACACACGATACATGTAAGTTTTTTACGTTCAACATATAATCCAAAATAAACTACAGATAGTAAAATTACTTTAACTGTGGTTGTATAGATAAAATGAAAAATACCCTGTATCCCGTCCTATTCTTAATGTTTTGTTATTACACGACTTCTACGTATGGAAGTGAATCTCTTTGCGACGAGTACAAAAAAATACCTGTAGAGCAAGAGCAATTCATTTGGGTATGTTTACAAGGGAATAAGGGACAGATAACTAAAGACATCCTAATTATTTTTCTGCATGGCGATAAATCAAGTGGAAATTATGTCAGCTGGGAATACAAAACAACCAGAAGGTTTGTTGATACACGAACAATTGGTGCAACAATTTTACGCCCTAGCTATACGGATATAGAAGGTCATCATTCTGATGGAAAAAAACTCCATAAAAATCGCTATACCAAGGAACGTGCACACAACATTGGAGAGGCAATTAAGATTCTAAAAACCGATTTAAAAATAAAAACCATTATTTTGATTGGATATTCTGGAGGGGGTGTTTTTGCAGGAGTACTCGCTGGCATGTACCCAGATTTATGGCAAGCCGTCGTGATGTTAAGCACACCGACACATATTCACGAAATTCGAAGCCAACGCGGTAAAAATCCGTGGCCTTATAGCCAATCGCCAAATGACTATATCCAAAGTATAAATCCTAAAACCAAAATTTTAGTTTTTTCCTCAAAAAAAGATGATCGAGCACCAGAGTCTTTTGCAAAAAAATATGTAGAAGATGCTGAAGCCACGGGCATTGTGGCAAAGCACTATTCACTTGGTCAACTTTCTCATTTTGAAACACCAAACGCTAAAAAATTCTGGAAAGTTCTCAATACACTCCATACTGGCATAAAAAATAAACCCTAACCAAGATTTCATTTGTATTCCACCATCTGTTAGGAGAATAAATTAATATTAATTTATTAACTATCTCGAATGAATATTTGCGTATTATATAAGTACTGGTTACCTTGGAAGTAATAAACAAATTTATATTACTTGAAATGTGGATGATCTCGCAGTAGTTCCATCTGTAGTTCTTGGATTTCTAAAAGTCTTTTCCATTGATGCGAAGAAAGCTGATCTAACTTGGCTTTCATGTGACGGATCTCTAATTCTGATTTGAGATTGATTTTGTAGTCCGAGTCAGCGCGAAGTCGATCTTTGATGTTTTGCCTATTTTGACTCATCATAATGATCGGTGCCTGTAATGCTGCCAGGCATGATAAAACCAAATTTAGAAGAATAAACGGATATGGATCAAAAGGTTTAACCGCAGTGATCCAAACATTCAGCGTAATCCATGTAACAATGATCATAGAAAACAAAATAATAAACTTCCAACTTCCACCAAATGAAGCCACCTGGTCTGCAAGGTGCTCACCGAAGGTGAGTTTTTCTTCGAATTGATCATTGACGTTATCTGCGATCAATTCGTGCTCTTTGATACTTTCTATTACTTGTTGCTCAAGTTCGGAGATTTCACCGATATCTTGTTGGACGGCTTTTCGGACATACTGCATCCGATAATGATTGGCATCTGATTTACAAATCCATGCTTGCTTCTGTTGATGTGGGTGATCCGTTTCGATCAATTTTGCAACTGATTCGTTGAGCATCTCAAAAGGAAGCAGCTCCGAATGCAAAAATTCTTTTTTACAAACAAGACATTGATTTTTGTTTTCCATATGTAAAATCTATCAAAAAAAACCCTTCTACCATCGAAAAATATTATTTTTTGTAGGTCACGATTTCTCATCAAAATACCGAACACCAACACTTCATGACAAGAACAATCTCATCACGGTCTGAAACTATATCGGTATGTCAAGTCATACAACTGGTCGCTATATTTTTCTAGATCGATCAAATATTTTATA
>JAGRMV010000081.1 GCA_020441045.1 Deltaproteobacteria bacterium
CATATATTTAGCCCCAAAGGTGGATTTTGATCAAATATCTCATACATCCATTGTTTCCACAGTTGATACTCGACATCACCCTCTTGGATGGGAGTATGAGGTAGCGAAGCTTCATGATTGGGAAACGAAATGGTAAAGGGCTGATGGGTTTTGATCGGTGCAGTGCCATAATAAAATGTACATATGGCGGATAACACGCCATGAATCTGAGTATAAAATTGCATTGCAGGAGGGGTTCCCGTTTGTTGGGGGGCTTCGATCAGTTCAAATGATTGGCCTGATTCTTGGGTTGCCACCAGGAAATAAGCAAAGGCTTGTTCCAATGAAAGGTGGTGGACGGGAAAATATTTGCATCGCATGGACAAACTTTGATCCAAAAAAGTGTCAATGAAATCAATGCCCCTGCCTTGAAATAATACTGGAATTTGGGTCGGGTTATCGGGCACGTTGCTTTGAAAAACAACTTCAACAGGGTTATGAGAAAAATCATATTGATGAGACTGATAAGGCAATACATGTTGGTAGAAATTGATGGGTTTTTCTATTTCTGCCCAGGCATTTTGCTGGAAGATGCCCACTGTCAAGAGTAACGTGAGCAATGTCTTGCAATATGTCATTTGAAAAGCCCCCTAGCGTTATTGATTTTATCCATGCCCATGGATACCGGCAAACTAGCAAAAAATAACGCAAAACACAAGTGGTCGCAGACGCGATATGGCGTAAATGCTTTATAAATTTTCAATAAATTGCATGATCTGGTCATGTTTGGCGCGTGCGTCTTGCATGCCCAGTTCAATCAATTTTTGGATATAGGTGGGCTCAAACAGAAAGTAGCTTAAGAGATTACTGCCTTTGTTTTGATCGATCTCCAGGAGGCGAATAATGGTTTTTTCCAGGGCGCCAAAAGTTTGCAAGCTGCGCAGTGATTTACGCAGCTCTTCATCAACAAAAACGGTAATATCCTGGGAGGGTTTGAAAGAAAGACTTTGAATTGGCCGGATATTTAGTTCTTCGCAAATATCTTGGTAAATATTTGCGGCAGTATGCTGCTTGACAGCGTGAAGTATTCGATTGATTCTTTGTAGCTGGTGTTCATCGGTTTCAAGTCGATCTTGTAAAATAGAATAAATAAATGTGCCCATCAGGTCGCCCAGCGCCGGGATCTCTCCAGGAGATGCCGTCGTGATAGGGTCTTCGGAACTGGTCGCAATGGTCATCAAGTCAGTTGCCCCCAAATGTACAGCTGGCGTAAGCGGGGTGTTCATACGTAGAGCTGCATCGTTATAATAGACGTGATCAATAGGTACAGATGGAAACAAAACAGGTAAAGCCGCCGAAGCCATGACATGTCTGGGCGAAATGGTTGTTTTCTTCATAATGAACCGGCTTTGGTAGTGCCAATCGGGTCGATGATCCAAAAAAAGTTCAATGTTGCCGGTCAAAGTATTGGTGGCAGCGATGGCAATGGCATCAAAAACATTGTTTTGGATGTTTTTAGTGATCATATTCCATTGCACATTTTGCAAAAGAAAGTGAAAAAAAGGACGTGTATTCAATAGTCCTTGAAAATGAATAGGTTGTTGATCTTTGGCAAAAAGACTTTTGAGCCCCAAGAGATTAAAAAGTGCACCAGAAGTTGAATGAATAAGCATCTTGCCAAGGGTGATGGCACCCCGTTTATAGATTTTTTCAGCTCGAATGTCCGACCAGAGCTTGATCAGCTCGTTGCCTTGTTTGGGTAAGTCTTGCGCTGTAGATGCTAGGAAAGAAACGTTGATTGCACCGACGCTGGATCCACTATAAATCGAAAAACGCAATTTTTGACATGCCTTTTGCGGCAATTGGGTACGTATATAGTGAATAATACCTGCTTCATAGGCACCGCGAGAGCCGCCTCCTGAAAGAACGATCGCGGGCTTGGAAGCTGTTTTTTTACTTTGATCCATGGTGTGTAAAAACCTTTTTAAAATTGCTAGTCTTGCTATGATAAGAGGGCGGTGTATTTAATCAATGATAAAAAGGATTATTTTTTTATCATCAGCTGGACCTATCTGGTTGGACTGATGGTTTTTTCTATCATTGGCGATCGCGGCCTTTTGACCAGTTTGTCGTTATGGGCCGAGCAGCAGCAACTGCATAAAGACATAGGGTTGCTTGAAAATCAGGTGAAAAATCTCCAGCAAGATGTTTTTGCGTTTCATCACCAAGATCGTCGCATTTATGAGTACGCAAGAGAAACGTTCAATATGCAGCAAGATAACGAAATTCAATATATTTTTGGGAAAAGGCCATAACTTTGCAAATTTGGCGTTATTTTATAGCCATAGGCGCACTGATTGTTGGATCATTACTGCCCCAATATACAAAGATTGCCATGGTCTGTATTTTGGTTTTGTGGCTTTGGAGCGTAACGCAAAGGGAGTTATATATCAAACAAGGCTCACGCCAACGCAAAAGAAAAACCGAGTGTTTTTTATTGCTGCATATGTTGTCGCTGCTTGCTGTGTTTTATTTTGATTGGTTTTATCTATATCTTTTGTTTTTTCCAATCAGTTTAATGATGTTTTATTTTTCGCTAAAGTTTACCAGCATTGTCACCAGTTATATTTTCTTTATGGTGCATTTGCGCTGGCTTTATCCAGAATATTTCTGGATGGGATTTGTGACGACCACATCTTGGGTGGGGTTTTCCCTGTGGGTGGTGCGGCTGAATCAAATGCAACTAGATACTGTGCAGAAAAAATTGGCTGTCCTTGAAAGAGAGTCGAAAAAGCACCTTGAAGACACCGAGGCTGATCTTTTTAGTATTGAGCAAAAAAGAGTGGCCCAAGCATCCTATCGGATGCACCAAGAAAAAGAGCAGTTTCATAACCTAACACAAATTTTATTTGAAATGTTTATTCCGTACACTTGCGCATTTTACGTGTATGAGCCATGTGAAAATATATTTATTCTCAAGTCCTACCAGACCCAAGCCGATGATTATAACAGTGATAGTTTGATGCCCTGTGAAGGTATTTTTAAGTTGGTGCAATCACAGCAAAAAACCATGCAGGTCCATGATAATGCTATCCCTAGTTTATTGTATTACAAGGATAAAAAAAATATCAAAACGGTTTTACTGTGCCCTGTTGTGGAAGATGATCGATTGCATGGCGTGTTTTTGCTCGATCACCAAGAACACAAAAATTACCATAATCATGAGATTTCTGTGATCGAAAGAATTGTAAAACATTTTTATCATATCATCAAAGACTCCAAAACCATCGCGCAGTTTGAACATTTGAAACAGGAATTTTCTAGTTTTTATCAGGCCAGCTCGGCGCTTAATCGCGCTTTTCATTTGCATGAGGTATTAGAGACGCTTTTGCGCATGGCTCGAACCATAGCGCCTTACGATTGGGGCACCATTGTACTATACAATAAAGATCTGAATAAAAATATGATTGTCTTAGATTCAGATCATGATCCACACAATCTTGTTGGAAAAACTTTTCCGCTGGCTTACCAAAAAGGTCTGGTTTCATGGGTGATTGATCAGATGAAGCCGCTGCATTATAACCAATTTACCAAAAAGTACCGGCATTCACCGCTTTTTCATGCCGATATCAAAGCCCCAAACCTCTATGAATCGGTTTTGGTATTGCCATTGTATGTACAAGAAGAAAAAATTGGTGCGATGGTCCTGATGAGTGAAGAAAACTTCTTTTTTACGCGTATTATACAAAATATGCTTGAGGTCACGGTATTTCAGGCTGCGATTGCAATCAAAAATGCGATCAGCGTAGGACATTTGGAAAAACTGGCAACCACCGATGGTCTGACGGGGCTGATCAATCATCGTACTTTTCAAGATGAATTGGGACAGGAATTGCAACGCGCCAAAAGGTACAATCAAGAACTCAGCATGATCTTGCTTGATTTAGATTTCTTTAAAAAAATCAATGATGAGTATGGTCATCCAGCAGGTGATTTGATTTTGAAAAAAACTGCAGCATTCCTCCAAGAGCAGGTTCGTACAACTGATTTGGTTGCACGCTATGGAGGAGAGGAATTTGCGATTATTTTGCCCAATACCAACGCAAAGGATGCGCAGCGTTTGGCCAATCGTATGATTGAAAAGGTCCATCAACAGAAGTGGCAATATGAGAATATCACCATCCCGGTTACTTTTTCAATGGGACTGGCCAGCTTTCCTGAGCACGCTGAAGAAAAATCCACGCTCATTGAATATGCAGATCAGGCATTGTATCATGCCAAAAACAGTGGTAGGGATCGGGTAAGCGTCTTTGCAGTGGCGATCATGTCCAAGGATGCGGTTTTGCGTGAAAACCAATTGATTGAAAAAATAGAAAAACAGGTTCAAAGTTAAATGGATTTATTTCAGTACGCGGATGAGGCCGGCAAAGAAGAGAAGCAAGAAAACGCCTCTTCAGCGCCAACGGTATTGACCGTTTCTCAGGTAACAGTTGAAATCAAACATGTGCTAGCGCAGCATTTTTTGTCAAAAAACCCGATTATCATTGAGGGCGAAGTCTCGAACTATCGAGGTCGAAACAGTGCGGGGCATATGTATTTTTCTCTCAAAGACGACAACGCCGTTTTGCCATGTGTGTTTTTTCGTTTTGCCAACGCCAAGTGCAACGTATCGTTTAAAGAAGGTTCATTGGTACAAGCCAAGGGCAAAATCGAAGTATATGAAAAAGGGGGGCGGTATCAATTTGTTTTAGAATCGCTTCGCGAAAAAGGGCAAGGCAAATTATATGAGGAATTTGTCAAACTAAAGCAGAAACTACAAACACTAGGTTTGTTTGAACAAGATAAGAAAAAACCTATTCCAGCCTTTCCTAAACGCGTGGGTGTTGTAACGTCTGCAACAGGCTCTGTTATCAAAGATATTATTCATGTCGTCGCCAATCGTGCACCGGTAGTGGATATTGTGCTGTTTCCATGTCAGGTGCAGGGTGATAAGGCTTCCGAGGCCATTGTCAGTCAAATCAAACGAGCACAAGACAGAGCGTTGCATATCGACACTTTGATTGTCGGTCGTGGTGGCGGCTCGATTGAAGATCTATGGCCTTTTAATGAAGAAAATGTTGCTTATGCCATAGCGCAATCAACGATACCGGTTATTTCTGCGGTAGGACATCAGACTGATTTTACGATTTGCGATTTTGTTGCCGATCAGCGTGCAGCAACCCCATCACAAGCGGCTGAGTTTGCCGTTCCCAATTTAATCGAGATGAAAAAACAAATGGACAGCACTTATAACCAGTTGATTCGCGAAGTTATGACGCGCGTAGCAAGCTATCGGCAACAGCTCGATCGATGGACGGGCTCTCCGATGATGCGCGATCCCCGTTCACCGCTTTATCAGCGCATGCAGTACCTGGATGACTTGCAAGCACGCTTAAAGGAACGTAGCAAATATATAACCCCTTTGAAAGTGCAACAATGGTCTTATTTGCGCAAAGAGCTTATATCGAAACAACTGCAGGTGATGAAAACATACAGTCAGCGACTTGATCGGTTGCAGACACAGCTAACTCTTCTGGATCCGACCCAAATTTTGTCGCGCGGCTATAGTATTGTCAAAACCAAAGATAAAAAAATTATTTCACATTTAGATCAAGTCAAGATAGACGATACTCTTGAGGTTGTCGTTGCTGATGGAGGGTTTGAGTGCATCGTAAGCAAAGTATAGATGAAATGGTCAAGGCACTAAAAAAACTTGAACATGATATCAAAGACCAAGAAAATACACTTACAACAAGCCTACATATGTTAGAACAAGCTTCGGAATTGGTTGAAAAAATGCAAAAAGAGTATTTTCAAAAACAACTGACCGTTACCAAAATAGAAATAGACGCATCTGGGAAAATGCAAGAAGTTGATTTTCATTTGCGCTAGGGGGTACATATGACACGCGTCAAAATTCTTTCCAGAAACCGATTGAACTATTCCAATCGACGCTTTCGCCAAGAGGCCAAGGATGTCGGAGTGAATTTATCTGTGACAGATCCAGCTGAGTGCGAAATGTTTTTATCACCAAACTCGCCGATGCTGATGAAAAACGGCAAAGGCATTGAACCGGCAGATGTGGTTATGCCGCGCATTGGTGCATCGATCAATGATTATGCCCTGGCAGTGATTACGCAATTTGAGATGATGGGTACTCCTGTCATTAATACTTCAAATGCACTGTTTAATTCAAAAAACAAACTGCGATCGATTCAACTGATGTCAACCACAGATATCGCTATTCCAAAAACGATTTTTGTGCGACGACCTTCTGAATTGTCTGAGGGCATCAAGCGCGTAGGTGGTTTTCCGGTGATGCTTAAACTGCTGAGCGGGACCCAAGGCATTGGCGTCATGCTGGCACACAATATGTCTTCGATTCAATCAACACTCGATACATTATGGTCGTTGGGACAAGATATTTTGATCCAAGAATGTATTGAAGAATCACTAGGACGCGATATTCGTATTTTTGTGGTAGGTGATCAAATTGTCGGCGCCATGCAAAGACAAGCGCGCATTGGAGAATTTCGTTCCAATATTCACCGTGGGGGTATTGGTACAATGATTGACTTGACACCTGAGTATCGGGAACTAGCTTTAAAAGCAGCAAAAACCATTGGTTTGGAAATCGCCGGAGTGGATATGTTGGAATCCAATCATGGACCTAAGGTGATCGAAGTCAATTCATCGCCAGGGTTTGAAGGTTTAGAAATGGCTTCAGGTATCAATGTCGCAAAAAAGATTTTGGAGTATTGTGTAGAAAAATATGGCAAATGATTTTTACAAAACGCTGGGTGTAGAAAAAACTGCATCACAGGCTGAGATCAAAAAAGCCTATCGAGCGCTGGCCAAAAAGTATCATCCAGATGTTAATCAAAATAACCCAGAAGCTGAAGAAAAATTCAAACAAATCACCGAAGCTTATGCAGTCTTAAGTGATGAGTCCAAACGTAAACAATATGATACCTTTGGAGGTACCGGTAACTTTCAATCTGGTTTTGATTACGGAGAGTTTTTTAAAGGTTTTCAAGGGCAATCTGGACAAGGTCATTCTTCGTTTCATTTTTCAGGCGGACAAGGTGGTGGCTTCCAATTTGATATGAGCGGACTCGAAGATATTTTTGAAAGTTTTATGGGTGGCGGCGGGCGTCGCCAACAAATGCATAATCCATTTGGAAATAGGCAGGGGTATGCAAGTGCGCCAGGACAGTTTGAAATGGAAGTCGATTTTTTAACCGCGGCCAATGGGGGTGAGGTTGAAATTGAAATGCAAGGTGGGCGAAAACGGGTAAAAATACCTGCCGGTATCAACCATGGTCAAAAAATTCGTTTGTCGAATCCAGAGACCCTGATCAAAATCAATATACGTCCTTCTGATATATTTACACGCGACGGCAATGATATCAGGTCATACGCTACCATTGATCCTATTCAGGCCCTATTGGGTGATAAAATAAAGGTAGCAACGATCGCAGGTCAGAGTGAAGTGACGATTCCTAAATGCACATCTAGTCACGCCAAACTACGTTTGAAAGGTAAGGGCATCAAAGGTGGTGATCATTATTTGGAAATCAAAATTCAATCGCCCAAAAAACTATCTTCAAAAGCGCAGGACTTGCTTTCAAAGCTTAGAAAAGAAATCTAGAACCCTGTATCGTTTTACATAAGGCAGTTTGAGGTTTTGGGTTTTTTTTGATATTTTTAAAAAATGAATAATTTTATGATTGCAGTCATCTGCATCCAAGCGATCCTCAACGTTTATTTTTGGAAAAATTTGCCAGAAGCGCCTTCGCCTAAAAAAACAGCCAAACAAAGCGTAAAAAAACCGGCAGCGACTGCAAAAGAACAATCTTCTGCACCGATGACATCACAAGAAATCTATGTCTACACATTGGAATTGGATGAGGACGTAAGAAAACTTACTCATGAAGTTGAAAAACTCAAACAAAAGCAAGCTCATATGCAAGGCGCATCTAGCACAGAAAAAACGGTCCAGGCTGACACAGCCAAAGTGCAAAAAAATAGAGAAAGCAATAACGATTATGATGTGTCTCAGTTGCAAGAAATTCAAGTCAATTTCAGCCAGCTCGATAGTGATGGCAACGGCAAACTAGAAGCCAATGAATTTACTTTTCAGAAAGATGTATTGCAGTTAATCGATTTAGATTTGGACGCAATGGTCTCAGATAAAGAACTCAAAAGGTTTTTTACCTTTCTCGAAAATGCAAAAGATCATGCAAAACAAAGAGATCAAAATGACGGCATGTTTCCTATCGCCAAAGATGAGTATAGTGGTGGTGATAAACGTTTTGGCTTTATTGACAGCAACAAGGATGGCATCCTTTCTGAGGAAGAATATATCAAGTATAGAAAACAAGGTCTTCTGGAAAGAAGGCGCTTCGACATTGATAAAAATGGCTATATCTCACCCGAAGAATTTGGCCAAGGTCAAGTCCGCTTTGAAAAAATAGACGAAAACAACAACGGCCAAATAGAAACATACGAAATCAGAAAAGCCATGTACATGGGCTACTGGTAAAAAAAGAACATTATATTATACAAAAAAAGACAAGGCGATCCGCCTTGTCCATAATCCCCTACCTCCAAAAAGTGGTCAATTCATAATGACATGTATTTGTATGAATATATTTCAATACTTGCGAAGCTGTTTGAAATATATTCATACAAATACACTACGATCACCATCGCAGACCCCATAAAAACTCTCCCTACCAGATTTTAACTCTTTGCTCTGCAGGTAAAAACATTTGATCTGTTTTTTTCACATCAAAAGCTTGATAAAATTCAGGCATGTTTTGCAAGATGCCATTGACACGAAATTCTTCTGGAGCGTGTGGATCAGTATTGATACGGCGTCGAAGCTCTTGCTCTCTATATTTACGTCGCCATATTTGTGCCCAACCGAAAAAGAAACGTTGATCA
>JAGRMV010000082.1 GCA_020441045.1 Deltaproteobacteria bacterium
ATGGTCGAGAGGCAGCAAACCAAAATTCTGCTTGGATATATTTTGGCTTCTATTGTACTGGGATTGATATTTTTTACCCTAGGATGTAAAACCCACAAAGCATTTATATAGAAGGATGGATCTTATGAGCGAATCATTAACAAAATTTGGTATTACCCGTACTGACAAATACGCGTGGGTTCGAGACAAAGAAAATCCAGAAGTGATCAAATTACTCGATCAAGAAAATAAACAAACGGATGCCTATTTTGCCCGTTTTGATCCATTACAAGATGATTTGTACAACGAGATGATTGCTCGGATCAATGAAGACGATCAGTCCTATCCATATCCAGATGGCGAGTATGAATACTATGCAAAAATTTCTAAAGGCGAAAACTATAAGAAATACTTCCGTAAAAAAGGCGACCAAGAAGAACTACTGCTCGATCTCAATGCCATCGGCAAAGATCAAACTTTTTTAAGCATGGCTGCGTATGAAATAAGCCCCTCTCACAATTTGTTAGCTTATAGTTTGGATTTTAACGGTTCTGAAATTTACACGATCTTCGTTAAAGACTTGCGAACAGGAAAAATAATTGAATCAAGCATCCAAGATGCAACAGGTACGATTACTTGGGGTAAAACCGACGCAACATTGTTTTACGGTAAAATGGACAATACGCATAGACCCTATCAAGTCTACAACCACACCATTGGCGAAGACTCTAAAGATGATACTAAAGTTTTTCAGGATGATGATTTATCCAACTATGTTGGTTTTTATAAAACACGTTCGAACCGGTTTATTTTTATCCATGCAGAAAATAAGCTTTCATCTGAAGTTTCTTTTATTGACTTGGATCAAAATGAAAAGAAAGTTACCCAGTTTGCTGCAAGAAAAGACAAGGTCCTCTTACATATTGATCACCATGAAAAAGACTTTGTGATTCATACCAATGAAAATGCCATTGACTTTAAACTATTAACCACGCCGATTGATGCATTTGAACAGCAGCACTGGAAGGAAATCATTCCACATCAAGAGGGTCGTTTTCTCGAAGACATTAGCGTATTTAAACATTTTTGGATGCTTTGGGAACGTCATGATGGCAATCAAACGCTCCGTATGTACAACCCCGTTGATAAAAAATTCTTTGATATTCATTTTCAGGAACAGGCATTTGCTCTTTCAGGTGAAACCAATGCTGAATATGAAGCAACGGTTTATCGTTATGGTTATTCATCCATGAAAACACCATACACTGTCATGGAGTTTAATACACAAACAAACACCAACCGCACACTAAATGTAAAAGAAGTACCTGGTCCTTTTAACCCGGATGACTATGTTGTTGAAAAAATCTTTGCTCCTTCAAGGGATGGTAAGGTAAGTATTCCCATATCTTTGATCAAACCTAAAAACTTTGTGCAAGATGGAACCGGGAAAGTACTCCTTTATGGATACGGATCTTATGGTATTTCTATCGACCCGGGATTTAACGTACCTGCTTTAAGCTTGGTTGACAGAGGGTTTATCTATGCGATTGCACACATTCGTGGCAGTTCAACCAACGGACGCTCATGGTATGAACATGGAAAATTTTTAGAAAAAGAAAATACCTTCCATGATTTTATTGACTGTGCCAAACATCTCATTGATGAAGAATATACACGTGAAAAAAACATCGCAATTATGGGAGGAAGTGCCGGTGGTCTCCTGATGGGCGCGGTAACCAACAAAGAACCAGAGCTTTGGGGAGCTGTTCTTGCTTTGGTGCCCTTTGTCGATGTTATCAACACCATGCTTGATGAATCTTTGCCTCTTACAGTGACCGAATATGATGAATGGGGGAATCCAAATCAAGAACAGTATTTTAAATACATGTATAGCTACGCACCCTATGAAAATATCCAAAATCAAAAATTTCCACCGATTCTTGCCACTGGTGGAATCAATGACCCACGTGTTGGATTTTGGGAACCAACAAAGTGGGTGTTGAAGTTACGTGATCATCAACAGTCGAATAATCCGATTTTACTCAAAATGGAAATGGGAGCTGGTCACCAAGGACCATCTGGGAGATATCATTTTTACAAGGAAAGAGCCTCTTATTATGCCTTTGCCATTGATACGCTATGCAAAGAAAATGTGGTAGAATAGAACTATGGTGGATAAAGCGTTATTGAATCACCCTTTACTGACAACCGAAGATGAAGCAGTATATACTCCTGAGGATCATGAAACTTGGTCTATCTTATATAACAAACTACGAAATTTACTCCCGCAGTATGCCGCTCCAGAAGTTCTATCCGGGATGGATAAACTTAATATTACCAAACACGAAATCCCCAATTTCGATAGTCTCAATAAGGTACTTAAACGAGAAACCAACTTTTCGGTAACCCCTGTCAAGGGACTTATACCGCATGAACCTTTTTTTGCATTGCTCGCCAATCGTTGTTTCCCCACTTCTTGTTTTATTCGCAAGCGCGAACAGCTGGAATATCTTGTTGAACCCGACGTCTTTCATGATATTTTTGGTCATATTCCACTTCTGGTTCACCCAGTATTTGCTGACTTTATGCAGGAATTTGGCAAACAGGGCCTAGAATCGATCAAGCATGGTATCAATGATCAGTTTGCCGCGTTATATTGGTTTACAGTCGAGTTTGGCTTGATTCATACCCGTCAAGGTTTGAGAATTTACGGTGCTGGGATCACGTCTTCGATTGCCGAAACAATATATTCGATCGATTCAGAGATACCCAATCGCTTAGCATTTGACATGATTCGCGCCATGAAAACGGAATATGAAATTCATCACATGCAAAAGTCCTATTTTGTCATCCGTGATTATCAGGAGCTGTTTGATACGATCAAACAAATCAATTGGGACATGCTCAAAGAAAATTTACAAAGCAGGTCTTTTATCCCAGAGGGTAAAGTCCTCACCGAACAAGAACGATTCACCGCCTAAAGAAAGGACACTTGATGAAATTAACCACTGAACAAATTGATCAACATCTTGCAACCCTTGCCAATGGATGGAAACTTAACGGCCATGGCCATCTCTACAAAGAGTTCACATTTGATAATTTTCTAGATCCACTTGCCTTTGCCAACAAGGTTGCTCCGATCGCTGAAGAAATGCAGCATCACCCTGATTTAACCATTTCTTGGGGTAAATTCAGTGTAGAAATTTGGACCCATGATCAAAATGGTATCACTGAAAAAGATTTTAAACTCGCCAATCAGATCGAAGCCATTTAATTTTTTCTTTTACCTTTTTCACATGAGCATAAAGCTGACTATGCCGCTAGAATCTTTTCAACTTTCGATAATACTTCTTCATCAAGCTTAACAACATGGGCTAGACTTTTGATGTTTTCTTCAAGTTGATATTGCTTACTTGCACCCAAAATAACCGTACTTACATTATGGTTTTTTAAACACCACGCAAGGGCAAATTGGGCCAGTGTGATATCCAACTCATCTGCAATGGTTTTTAGTTTTTTGGCTTTGATGAGATTTTGTTTGCCACTTTCACTTTCAATGCCACGCTCACGAAAAGTTTTATTGGCCTGATTGGCAAATCGGGAATCAGACGGCACCTCGTCATCAAAGTACTTCCCTGTCAAAACACCGCTAGCAAGAGGAGACCATATCGTTGTACCTAACCCTTTTTCTTTAAACAAATGACTAAATTCTGTTTCCATCTTATAACGATGAAACATATTATACTGCGGCTGTTCCATCGTGGGAGGAATCAATCCCAACTGCTCCGAAACGGTAAATGCTTCATCCAACTGCTCCCCCGACCATTCCGATGTCCCCCAATAAAAAACTTTGCCCTGTTCAATCAAAATATTCATGCTCCGAACAATTTCTTGCATAGGCGTTTCGGGATCAGGACGATGACAAAAATAAAGGTCAAGATACTCCACTTGCAAACGTTTTAAAGCTGCGTGACAAGCCTCCATGATATGTTTGCGACTCAGTCCCAATTGCGTTGGTTTATCACCACCCCAAAACACTTTACTAGAAACACAATACGTATCACGACCAAAGTTCAGCTCTTTTAAAATTTTGCCCATGACAATTTCCGACTGCCCCGCCATGTAAACTTCAGCATTATCAAAAAAATTAATTCCAGCCTCATAGGCTGTTGCCATCAAGTCTTTGGCTACGCTATCTTCAATACGCCCAAAAGTAAGCCATGAGCCAAGCGAAACTGCGCTTATTTTTAGTCCCGAACGTCCAAGTTTTCTGTATTCCATCATCAGATGGTTAAACCATATCCATCGGATCCCGTCACTTTTTTTGTCATGAACCGCTACCTACGTAACTTTTTAAAAGAAAGTAAAATTCGACGCGTGGCCTGAAATTTTCCTGCAAACTTGCTTAATCCATCCTCACGCATACGTGGTGCATGTTCATTGATATAACGCTCATAGTAATGACGAGACTGTAGGCCGTAATGAATGGTCCAATGCCGCTGTAATAATGACAAACCTTCGTCCTGCGCATTACGCTCATACCACTGCGCAGAAATAAACCCGTCAAAACCAAGCATTTCTTTGATATGTGGCTCTAACCACAAAGCATACGCATCTGCTATATCAAGATCCACCGCCAGGTTGACTTCATATATCAATGGAGCCTCTGAACTATTCATAAGCCTCGATCGTTTCTTTTAATAACTGTTGCTCAATTTCACCATCTGGCTTTTTAATCACACGTACTTTTCGTTTGGTTTCAATTACTTCATCTACCTTAAATTCAACTCTTCGGTTGATACGCATGGTTTCAGCATCGACCTCTTTGACTTTCAATCTTGATTCGCCATACCCCACTGCATGCATCTTCTCGGCGGGTACCCCTTTGTCGACCAAATATCTCTTCACCGATTTTGCGCGGCGGTCTGACAGATCCTGATTATGTTCTTGCGTACCTCGACTATCGGTATGACCTTCGATTGTGATGAGCGTAAGATATTTAAGATATTTCAAAATCACATCAGCTGCAGAATCAAGTTCACCATAGCTTTCTGGCAAAATAATATCCTTATCGGTTTCAAAATTGATTTCTCGGCGGACACTCAAATTATCGCGTAAGATTTGAATCTCATTGTGCGCGTAGCGATTTCCAAAAGGAATTTTAACCCCAGCTTGAAAACTGCCATCACTACTACGGGCACTTCGCAATGATTCTAAACCTGTACCCATAAAGCCACGAACTGGACCAAACTTCCCACGTACACCGATTTGAATCTGGATTGGATTTTGATCTCGACTTAAACTCGAAAGCGTAAATCCATTGATCAATTCAGCATTAAAACCAAACATCTTGGTGATGCGGGCAAACACGCCCAACCCTGTATCAATACGAAAACGCCGATCAATGGTAGCAAATTCGGCATTTTTTGCCATACTCAGACCTGCATTACCATACAGAGAAACTTTGCCAAATCTTGTTTCTGCCAGCGCCATCCCCCCCCATCCCCAGCTATCATCAGAAATAAGGTAGTTGTTAGGTTGATCATTACGCCCGGTTGGAAAAAAACCCCATGGCATGACAGCAAATTGGACCTTGTTATCATCACGGGTGAGTCTATACTTTAGCTTCCAAGCAATATCCCCCAGTTGCCAAGCGTCTGGATCTGTGGCCGTCACTTCGGCATCATTAATCGCCGAAAAATGAAATGGGATTGTTAAACCAACCAAGAGACGATCTGTAAGCATAGCACTACCACCAAACTGCAGTGTGTGAATGCTATCGACGACAATACCCGTTTGTGTATTTCGATCTGCATCCAAACGGATCAAAGGATTATTGATATAATCATAAGACGCACGGACCAAAAAACGATGTCGGTACATTTCTGAATCCGGCCCCATTGCGCCTTCAACTTGAAATGTTTCCAGCGTATCACTGAAACGAAAAAAATGTGAGTTTAAGCTTTGGCCATACGCATGAACACTTGCAATCACTAACGTAATTATAAAGCCAATATATCGCATAAAACAATCCTTTCGAGCATACAGCCTATCCCTATATATTTTTCTTCATAAATGCAAAAAAACCAGCTTCCCAAGAACGTAGGTTGGATTAGCCATGCGGCGGCACCCAAAACTTCGTGAATATCATATCCATTCCTCAATTGATCCATAAAGGCTTTGATCTTTTTTATCTGTTGGCTTAGAACAGACGGACGTTTTTAGTTCTTCTGACTTGGAAGATCACCGTGACTTGCTAAAAGACATTTTACAAGCATTAGATTACTAAGAAATGCAAGAGCAATATTGCTATTTCGGTTCTCTCCGCTGGACTGGAATATAAACCTCCATCGGATTAACTTCCTGACAGCCTTCAAACCGATAGCGTTTAAATGTATAGTCCATACTACTTAAATGAAATGAAGTTGTAAGTGCAGAAACTTTCAATGCTTCAATATACCCGTCCGTGCTCACCAACGTTTCCCCTTTTTGTGCAGAAACAAACACAACACCTTGTGCTAAACTGGGAGGACTGATATTGCCTTCAGTCCCAGTATTTTTTTCATCAACAAGGTAAATGTTGACTATGCATGCTACTTTGAGCAATGTTCGGACTGTTTTGTTTTCTTCTCCACATTTACCATTGGCGACTGTAAATCTGGTACGAATGAAATTTTCGTCGCCTATCACTAGTTGCTCATTGGGGCGCCAAAGATCTTGCTTTTGGCCGTTTTTACCCATTACATACTGTCCTCCTGCTGGCAGTGCAATCAAGCCATCCATATCGGTTACACCAACCAAATCTCCTTGGGTTGTACGTATTGGAATCCCTGCAAGTACATCATGTTCTTGATCTACAATTTTTAGATAGACGTAACACCCTGATTCCTGTGCCTGCACGTCAAAGACCCCCAGCAAGAACAAAAGACAAGTAGCAGATATTAAAGCAGTTTTTTTCATAATTCCCCCAAAAAACATCATGCAAACACCTTAACACACTTGCAAGCCCTATATCAACAGCATTTGCGGAAAAATACTGGAGATAAATACACGATAAAATGAAGCATAATCTAAATAAAGGTTCAGAAAAAATACGCCAAATGCACTCACCTAACCTATAACCTAGGGCCACATCACATCAGTGGAAAAGGAATATTTCGTAATCAAAATTGGATATATGTTATTTCATACGGAACCAAAGAGCGACTGATTCAGCATACCCATAAGCCAGGGCAACTGTTTCAGTCCTTGGGTATTAAAAAAAATACGCAAATCTATATTTAAAATATCAAGGTCCCATACGGACCTGGGTGCATAAACAGATCGACTGATCGAAAAATATGGAACAGTGTTTATGGTTTACTGATCGCTTTCATTTTTGTAATGATCTCACCTTCCCGGATGCCGGTTCTTGCCAATGTATAATAATCTGCTTCAACATAGTCCAGTATCGCGCAGATCAATACCGCCGTGGGAACTGCTAAATCTGAGCGGTGGGGCTTGATGGCGTAACGTTTGGAAATTTTTTCTGGACTGTATTTTCGAATATCTAACATCGTTTGATAAAGCTCCTGCAAGTAAATATCTTGTTTGTGTAAGTCTTGGTAATGGAGCTGGTGGTGCAGCAAACTAATTTTCGATACGGCAGAAGGATTACCACCAGAGATGTATATGCGAGCTTTGCCAAGTGATTGCGGAATTTTTTGCATTTTCAACTGTTGCTGAATTGTAACACGGACCTCTTCAATCACTTTGCGCTTACATGTTTCACCAGGGAACATTTTTTTGATTCGCAATGCACCTAAAGTCAGTGAGTTTTGAAATACGCTCCTTCCTTCTTTCACCTCTATACATTCCATGCTGCCACCACCAATATCAAATATGATGTGACGCCCCATCTGCATATCAAATAAATACTGATGCGCCTGCCGGACAAGAAAAGCTTCCTGATCTCCACCAATGACCTCAATCTGCAACCCCGTGTGCTTTTTGATTTGCTTGATCACATCAAGTTGATTAACCGCGTCTCTTAATGCGCTGGTGGCCATCGCTTTATATGCACATTTGTAAATCTGTATTTCTTGTTGAAAATAAAGCATGATCGATAACAGCTGCTCTATCTCGGTTGCATGAATTTTAGCTCCACCAGGTTGAAGTAACCGCAAAGGTTTTTTATACAATCGATCAATGGTATACCCCCCTTTGACGATGGTCGCTAGGCTCATT
The DNA here is from genome assembly GCA_020441045.1 of Deltaproteobacteria bacterium. Classification (GTDB taxonomy): domain Bacteria; phylum Bdellovibrionota_G; class JALEGL01; order JALEGL01; family JAGRMV01; genus JAGRMV01. The sequence goes on from JAGRMV010000082.1 coordinate 8,206, forward strand.
TTTATTGAGTTCGAGCCAATATCAATCACCGCATATTTGATCATGACCCTAAACTACGCATCAACTTTGGTGTAATCATCCAAAGCAGTTGTGCATACATATAGCCTTCAATATTTTGGACTTGTAACAGGGCACTCCCCCCCTTCTTAAATCGTAGACAATCTGCATCTTCGACCGTTAAAAGATAAGAAAGAATCTGAGAAAAATGATTTTCATGACCAACCACAACCAAGACCCGATCTTGCTTACAATATTTCCGAAATATTTTTTCAACCTGTTTAACCGGTGTACCTTGTAAAAGGACATTTTGCTCAATGACTTCTGCTGACTGAAATGCTTGCGCCAAGATTTCAGCTGTTTGCACAGTTCGTACTGCTGGGCTGGTCAAAATACAATCAACACCATCTACAGATTTTGCAAGCCGCTTGGCAATAAGCAAAAATTCTTCTATGCCACTCGGACTCAAAGGGCGATCCATATCTTTTTTTTGCTGCGCCGACCAGGCATCTCTATCGAGCGCTTTGGCATGACGGACCATTAAAATCTTCATCTAGACGAGCATAAAGCATCCATCGTCAAATGGAAATACAATATATTTGGGAAAATTTTGTAATATCTTAAAATATCATAGACTTGTTTTTGATATTACAAAATTTTCCCAAATATATTGTA
>JAGRMV010000083.1 GCA_020441045.1 Deltaproteobacteria bacterium
CGCATTAAAGTTGCCAAATAAAAGGCCGAAACAAAAAAAAGAAATTCCCAAAAATCCCAAAAGAAAAAACAATGGCGGCACACCATGATAATAAATTGTAAATAGTAAGAATACCCCTGAAATACTGGTAAGCATTTGTAGCGCTTTTTTGCAAAGCACTTCCATGCCAAAACGATCAACCCATTTTGTATTGGCAAAAGATGCTATACCGACCATCAATGCCAAAACACCAAACGCAATCGCAAATTTATCTCCAAGGTTATATTTGATTTGTAAAATTTGCTGAGCTGAACTTAAATATCCAATCAATGCTCCAAAAACCAGCCCTGACGCAACCATGTAACGCCACGTCGTATCGTGTTGTAATGTCTCGACCAGTCCCTGCCAAATTCTTTTCTTTGAAAACGGAATTCGATTTTCTGCATGCAATGTTTCTTGTTGTCCAAAAAAGAGCCAAACCGAACCCAACATGCCGAGCACCAAAATAAATACAAAAATAAAACGCCAATGTGCGATATACAATATTCCTTGGCCAATAGAAGGCGCAAAAGCTGGCACCATAATAAAAATAATCATAATAAAAGACATCACCTTGGCCATTTGGTTGCTTCTATACTTGTCACGAATCAACGCCAATGTCACAACCCGACACGAAGCAGCGCCAAAACCTTGAAAAAGCCGTCCAACGATGAGCATCTCAAAGGATCGTGAAAAAATGGCGAGTATACAGCCAAACAAGAAAATACTGATCCCAATATACAAGGCTGGTTTTCTCCCCCAAGCATCTGAGAAAGGACCAAACAGCATCAACCCTGCTCCCATGCCAAGAAAAATACTCGATATCACAAACTGGACATGATTGGGGTTGGCTACACCAAAATCTCGTCCAATTGTACCTAAAGCCGGCATCATTGCATCTATCGACAACGCAACAAAGGACATCAGGACGGCCATCAAGGCGACAAAGCCCTTGGCTATTTTTTCATTTTGTTGCTGCATACTTTTTCCCCTTCTATATGTTTTTTCTCCACGCGACGTGGTGAAAGCCCCATCCCCGTTTTTTTGAGCATTTCTTTATGCTGCACATGTGCTTCTACGAAATGATCAAATGTAGTCAGCAGTGCATCATGTCGTCGATCTTGCAGATCAAAACCACAAGCTTCCCCTAATAAATCGATGCACTGATGTACAGCCTCAATGGTTGAAAAGCAATCTTTTGTCGGCTGCTTGCGGATACGAAATCGAGATTGTTGTCGCGGTTGAAAGAAGATCCGTGGTAATTGGCAAAGGTTCTGACTTCTCAGAATGGTTTTTTTGGCTGTCGCCCAGGTGCCATCGATCACAAAAATCAGAAGCTTTTTTCCATCTAAGATGAGCTGCCTTTTTTCATGCAGTGACAACACATCTAAATTAAAAGCTGGCGGCTCTGGATAAAGCACAACCGGCTGATACAAAGGGTTTTGTAACAATGCATGAATGTGAGGGTCATCGTTAAAATCATAACCATGAATCATATAAGATCCCTGTACACTCAGATAAGCCATTCTTCCCGTAGCAATTCTACGTCTTCTTTCTAGCGGGTGTTGTAAAATGGCAAAACGCATCCCAACATCAAGAGGTTGGATATTTTTACAATAACACCAATCCGTCGGTTGCAAGCAGCTGCGACATAAAATCCGATATGAATGACTATATTGTTCTTCCAATGTTCAATGTCCTTGTATCTGAGCAAAAAATGTAAAAGGAATAAAACGTCAGTGTTTTTGTTGCTCTTTTCTTTTTTGAAAGCGCAAATGAATCTCGGGTTTAAGACTACTATTGATGTCCAATTCGAGTGTAATATTTTGAAACTTCTTTGATTCAGCGCGGAGAAAATACTTTCCGTCAGGCATAGTATATGTATAGCGATCATGATCAATCACAATGATTTTTTCTGCCCCATTTTCATCAATCAGCGTGATCTCACCTGTCGTCACTTGCTTGTCTGGACTAAACAAATGAAATGAAATATCTCGCATCTTTGGCTGTTCTTCAGCCAGTCCCATGGTACATACCCAAAACACCCCATACAGTGGCAACCAAAATAAAATGGCTCTTTTGTTTTTCATCCCACTCATATCTCTATGCTCACCATATCATAGATTTGGCCTATATTTGCAAAAACAATTGGCCCTCATACCTACTGCGCAACTGGTATTGGACCAGAGCATTCTTCTTGATTTATCGCGTCAAATATGTGTATAACGAAACTGAGAGGGGAAAAACATGTTACAAATCAGTCTCACAAGGTCATATAAAAGCAGTCTTTTTGTTGTCCTTTTATTCACAAGCTTTATGACCGATGCGATTGCGCAGCAAAACCATGATAATGCATTTGGTGCTTTATGCATCTATCACACTTCTATTTCTTCTACAGTGTGTCAAGCACTTCGATCAACCGAAGATTTACAACAGCCACAATGGGGCAAACTCACCCAGGATCAAAAGGCAATCACCAAGAAAATTTTTGCCTTTGTACACAGTGAGGATTTTCGTCTGAAATTTACCCGCGGTATAGATGAAGGTGCAGTCACCCAAGTTTTATTTCGTCTCTATTATTACCCCAAACCCAGTCAAACATCATTTACGTTACAAATATATTCCTACAAAGACCAAAACCAAGTGTGGTATGCAGACTGGGGTGTCCGTTTTCTTAAAAACCTATGCCAGTTACATATCTTTTATAAAGGGCTCAATACCCATACCTTTTTTGAAGACTATGCCCCTGATATCCCCAAGATTTATGAGTTAGAAAACAATAATTATCTCGATGCGGTCGATGAGCATTTTTTAAGTTTAGAGACCGGGCTGCTTCCCATGATGATGAAAATGTAACATCATTTTCATTGCTGCCCAACAACATCTCGGTGACATTTGCTTCATAGTGCTATACAGTTGGTCTATGGCAAAAATTTTAGAGTACAATGCGACTGTCGCGGCAAAAAAACAATTGCACGATACTTTGTTGATACTTACCATCACACCTGATCAAGATCGTTTTCTTTTTGTCCCAGGTCAGTATGCGACTTTAGGCTTAAAACAGTCTGAGATCAGGGTTTCTTACGCTGCGCCTGAAAAACAGCCCGAAGAAGATCCTTCTGCCATGATCCGCAGAGCTTACTCTATTGCATCACCTCCTGATGCTAAAAATTTAGAATTTTATCTTGCCATGGTTGAAGATGGGACACTAACCCCCCGTTTGTTTGCACTTGAAGAAGGAAGTCGTTTGTACATCACGCAAAAAGCCGTTGGTCGATTCACCTTACAAGAGGTTGATCCAAGCAAAGATTTGCTGCTGCTGTCAACCGGGACAGGCTTGGCCCCATATATCAGCATGCTTAAACATCAATTCGATTGGTCAGCTGACCGCAGAGTTGTGATCATGCATGGCGTTCGTTATTTTTCTGATCTCGGATATAGGGATGAGCTAGAGGCGCTGGCAAGCAAGCATGAAAACCTGCACTATTTTCCTATTGTATCAAGACCCGAAGCTTCTTGGTCAGGTGATCAGGGTTATATTCAAGATATTTTATTTTCGGATGACTTTACAGCGCGTACACAGGTGCAACTGCATCCAGAACGGGTAGAAGTTTTTCTCTGCGGTAATCCCGCAATGATTCATCAAACAGTCGAAAAATTGGAAAACAAGCAGTTTCAAGTGATCAAAGCCCGTACACCAGGCAACATTCATATTGAAGAATACTGGTAAATCACCTAGTCATTTGCAAAGCATCACACTTTTTTTGACAGCATGGATGTAAGATAACTTGCTTACGCACGATATATTATTTTAGTGGTATTCCACCGGTAGCGCCATCGATCGAGTTGATGCCTAAATTTTGTGTATGTATCTGCTGCATTTCTCCATCATGCCAATCAAACACCATCATCATACCGTGCCCTGCAAAGGCCAAAATACGGCGTTTTTTAGCTCCATCTTGTACAACGACATGCTCAGACAACCCATAAATACACTCAGAAGAAGATAGCGTTTCTATATGATACTCCTCTGAGCCTTTCAGCCAATGATAATCTTCAGGAACTTCAACTTCATAAGACAGTGTAGGTACTTCAATGGCATTGATTTTTTTGATCGTATATTCTCCACCTTTGAACTCATACTGGTTGATATAACAATCAGAATCTTTATTCGGTAATCTGTGCTCAGCAACAAGGTACGTCGTTCCACTAGATTCACGAATGCTCAAAATATCTCCAGAAGGGATGTAGTCATCCCCTGTATCACCTGGCATTGGATAACTGCGATATGAAGATGGTGAAGCGCTATTGATAAACCATAATTTTTTTGCAGGCTCCTCACCTTCATTTTTTTCATACGTTGTCAAAAGCAGTTGCGTGCTCCTTGCAAATTGCACTGAACTCAAACCTGGGGCATATGCATTTTTTGGAAAGACATACGGCAATTTTTTGGATTGGTGGGTACGAAAATCAAACTCGGCTAACTCCATGACCTGTTCGACCTGAACTGCATAGGGGTCAGCAACTTCTATTTTTTTGGTATAACTTGCAACATAGAACAAGTGATTGCCTGCCCAAGCAATATCCAGCACACTTGCACTATTTCGAAGCTCTGAAATTGGAAAAACATCGTCAGACAACCGATACGTATCTTTATCCTTGTTATACGCTAAGCACCGTAAGTCAGCGTCACTGTGTATAAGTGCAACACACTGATCGGCTGGCCTTTCATTCAAAATGCCTGCATAGGCCACAGCCGCATAACAACAATACATGAACACCCATACATATAAACGCATACATCCCCCTAAAATTGATACGCATCAACTTACACAAAAAACAATAAAAAAGGCAAGGCTTTTATCCCAAATCGACGCTAGAAGCTATCTGCCGGCTGTGTTGCCAATGCAGGTGATGCTATTTTTCGATAGGCATAAGCAAGTGCAACATATGACATCGGAAGCGAAACAAATAAGCCCACACCAAGACAAAGCAATCCAACGAAGTTGATTCCTATCATCAGTAAACCCAATAAAAAAAGCTCCATTTTTGAACCCGTTGTATCATCACCACATATTTTGATCGATTCGATCACAGGATCATTGCGGTCAATAATATAAAGAAAAGATAAGCCATACTTCAATGCCAAAAAAATCCCTGGAATAAACAATAACAAAAAACCCAAACCGATCATCAAACCTAAAATAACATTGATCGCAATCACTTTAAGGAGCAAAGAAATATCAGACACAATGACATCAATAATTTCAAAGTCTTTTTGATCCACAATACGCAGACAAATACGAAAAAAACCAACCATCAGCATGGTACTTACCAAGTATACTGCAATATTCAGGACTGCAGATAACAAATGCATATCTTTTAATACAATCGCAAAGAAACCTGTCATGATGTTTAACAAAAATAGCAGTAATGCCAAACCTACAAATTTACCAATTTTTGCCGTGACCGCATGCCAGGCAAATCCAATGGCTTCGACAGCTGAGAATTTTGCTTCCATATGCGTAATATAAATAGATTCACTGCAAAAGCAAGTCATTTACAAGGTCAAACCACTCAAGGCTTGCCCTTTAACGGTCTTGGCGGGTGTCGTCTGCGTTTTCCATGTTTTGACAGGATATGAACCAAAGACGCCCGGTCGCTTGCGGGCAAATCTGCCATCTGTACAAACTTTTCTTCGATATTTTTTTGCAGCTTCGACTGGTGATCATTGTGGGCCTGAAAAAGTTGCCTTATTTGTTGTTTGGACACCTCGTTTTGCAATAATAATGCATGTAAATTTTGTTGAAAATCTCTTTGCTGATCTCGATGTTCTTTTCTTTGGGTGTGTAATAAAGATAGAAGTGCTTGGATCTCATGTTTAGAAGACGCTGAAACTTCTTTCAATATGCGCATATCGGGTTTTCTCTCATATAGCATCGAGCTTTTTTGAAAAAGCGGACTTGCCACGACGCCTAATAAGAAGACATTGACCACAAGCGAAACCACACATATGTATTTTATCTTTTTCATTCCACCACCCACTCACTGGTGAGAAAAACCGTTTCTTGCGTATCCACCAAATGGATCTGCAGGCCTGTCCAAGACCCTGCCATAAAAACGATCAAAACAAGCAAAGCCCATGCCAGCTGGTAACCATAACGATGGGCACGCCTACTTTTTGCATCAATGCTTCTTTGCACAGCATAGGATAGATGGATCCCCAAACCTTGAGGGGGATGAATATGAATTTTATTTTGTAATTTTTTTTCTACTTCATGCATTTTCTTTTTCCTCTATGATCATGGCCAGGTTTTTTTTAGCTCTATACAAAAGGCTCTCTGTCGCTCGTAACGACTTTTTAAGAATGTGCGCCGTTTCTTTGGCTGAAAACCCCTCATAATAAAACAAATGCAAAACCGCCTGCTCTTTCGGAGCAAGTTTTGCGATGTGTAAAAGCATTTGTTTTTTTTCATCAATACTCAGGCTTTTTTCTTGAGGTGCAGATTCATGTAAAATCATATTCTCTGCATCCGTATAGGGTACGAAGACCTTGCCTTTTTTGTGCCGAAAAAAATCCATACATAAATTATAAAGCACGCGGTAAAACCATGTTTGGAAATGACCTTTATTGGGCTTGAATGCATGCGGGCGAGACCATAGTTTTAAAAAAGCCTCTTGTAGGATGTCCTCGGCTTGTTGCTGTTGTCCAACCCACCGATACACAAACGGATAATATTGAGAACTATACTTTCGTATAAACAGATTTAAGGCTTGTGGATCCCCTTTGGCAATCTCTTCCCATAAGAGGTATTGTTGGTCTTTTGATGACATGGTAGAAGTCAGGGCAAAGCACATCCATCTCCACCCTGACTGACACGTTACCAAAATTACTCCTGATTGTCTTTGTCCGAAAACTGCCGTTTTTGTCGACGATGTCTTCTTTCTTGCAATACAAATTGGGCGAGGGCCTCGCGGTCTTTATTTGACAAGCTACCAAATGCATCTTGCATGGCTTTGATTTTCTTTTCTTGCCAGGCTTGCTTATGTTGATCTCGAAGCGTTTCTAGTTTTGCAAAATCACCCTGAACAAAAGCTGCTTTTGCTTGTTCTTTGTGATTGTCCATCTCTTGGCTTTTTTGACCTTTATCGCCTTTTCTTTCTTCATGAAATGCATGCATGGCGCTACGGTATTTTTGCAAAGCTGATTTTTGGGCATCGTTAAGACTTTGTAGCATGGCTTGATTGTCATTGTTATCCTGACGCATCTGACCTTTACCCCGTGCAAAGGCTGGCGCAAGAAAAAAACTGGACAGCATAATCATTGTGATTGTTTGTTTGAACATACGGATATCTCCTTGGTTTGAGGTTGTGATGTAAGGTATACGTATAGCATCATCAAAACTACGCAAAAAAAAATCAGTCCCGAAAGAGATCAACCGATGTGCCAATCCTCAGCAGCTATGTTCAAATCCCCGGAAAAAAATCTTTTGATATTAGAAGGTTATATTCATATGCCTTGGCATAGATATTGCTGATTATATGGCCATGGGCCACACGAAACAAACCATCAACGTCATTGCCATCATTTGGATGAGTCTACATTTGAGCTACTGTGGTCGTGAACTCTCAGGACAAGGTGGCGGCACCATTACCAGCACTGCAACGCATGTAAAGCTTGGAGGCACGATTTCTGGTATTTATGGCCCTATAATAATTGACAACGGTATAGGTGAACAGATTCGTATTGAAGAAGACGGCGTTTTTGAATTTACAAACCTGATTGGCAATGACAGCTCGTATGACATATCGATTGCGGGTGGGATTCGAGGTGTGACTTGCGATATTGAAGGTGGTCATGGCGTGGTACAAAGTAGTCAAAACATCACTTCCATACACATCACATGCCAGCCCATTTGTGGGGATGGACAATGGGATCTTGTTGCGAGTTCAAATGCGCTGACCAGTGCCCCCAATTTTGTCGCTTCAAGAAATATCGCTGGGGACACAGACATTGTATTTTCATCACCAAGTTTGAAACATATGCACCGCAATGCCAATAGTCTTTGGGAGTCACAACGCACCTTACTTGATATCAACAATCAGAGTATCACCGGGGCTACGGATATACGCCTTGCCACCAGTCAAAGTGGTGAGACCTTGTTGTCTTTTAAAAAACCGCATAACACTGACTTATATGTTGCGCACGGAGCCCAAGCTGGAACCATCCAAACCTTTGCCATCAACAAAATCTATGCTCTTATTGGCCAAGGTCAAAACTGGGATCAACTCGACCCAGATGCCCCATTAAGCAACATCAGCAATGGCACACCTTGGACAGTGGCGGGTTCACAACAAACGTTGATTAAGTATGTGCACTTCATGTCCAATGGCACTCGGATGATCTTAGGTGAGCTTTGGGAAGATTTACAAGACCCAAATGACAGCATGGCCCAGCCCACACCAACTCTAGAAAGTACATTTGAGCATACCGCAGCTATCAACACAAGCTATAGCAATGAAATGTCTATTGTTCCATCTTATCTATTGACCAGTGCCCTTACCATCGCCGTTTCAGATTCAGCCGGAGACTACACCGCTGTTTTGCTCACCCAACAATCCCCCCCTTATCACAGTTATCTGCGAATCAATCACGCTGGGACATGGTCTGATACCATTGCTGCCAATCTGCGTGATGATGTGCCCGCAGAGTACATTGCGATCAATGAGCAAGGCAAGGTGGTCTTGGCCGGCACCGG
>JAGRMV010000084.1 GCA_020441045.1 Deltaproteobacteria bacterium
CGCTGGATGTATAGACAAATGCCAGCTCATAGCTATTTCACGAATATGTATTGCATTGGCTATAAAATGGGATTGGACTTCATTGGGATGCAGTAAGATTTTTTTTGTCAGACGGTGCAAAAAAAAAATTGTTTAGGGGGTTTACTTTTGCGGTCAACTCATATAAATGATATTCATTATCATTACTATTATTAAATTATAGATAGGGGATTTCATGATCAATCAAAGAAACCATATAAAGCTTCTCATTGTGCTGTTCATGCTTGTTGTCAGTGTTGATGCGCACGCGCAGCGTCGGCAGCGTTGGCGTAATATCACCTGGGGAAATGGTTTTACATGGGAACAAGTTCATCCACTGATGTTACCCTTTAAGACACCTAAGATGGTGTTCTTTTCAGATCATACCAATCAAAATATTCCACATGCTGTGCAGGAGACGCAAAAGACGCTGACCTATACGATAGAAGTAGCTGATGAGGATCTTATCATTGGTGATGTACAAGTCTGTGCGAGTCAAGGAGCAGCAAGGTGTATTTCTGTGGACTATGTTGTAAGCAAAACATGTAATGAAAATCAATGTGGGGCAAAAGTATCGATTACGATGCAAAATGAAGATCTGATTTCGGCGGGCGAAGAACTTGAATCTGCGTCAGGTTATAATATTGTTTTGCACAAATGCTAAAAATAGCAGGCGGCGCAGCATGATGGTATAAAGAAAAACCGCTGCGGCTGTGTAGCTTTCAGCGGGCATTCAGGTGCTTTGTTTTATACTCGTAAATCATGTATAAGACGGCATTGATGTACTATATCTATATTTGCATACTTTTTCTTGTCAGTGGTCAAGCTTTTGGTCTTGATCAAACAGCGCGTTTACAAAAAGAGCTATCGGCACTCAAAAATATACGTACCGATTTTACCCAGACCATTTTTTCTTCTCGGTTTGGTGATGAAAAAGCGCAAGGCACTGTGACCATTGTCAAGCCGGATAAAATGCGCTGGATTTATGAGGTGCCTGAAGGGCGCATTTTTTTGGCCGATGGTACGACCTTTTATCGTTATGATGCCAAAGATAAAGTCGAACAAAAGTCCAGTCAGAAAGAGTTGATGCAGGACCCGACCTCTTTTTTCTTTTTGTGGGACAACATTCAACTTAAAGATCACTTTACGGTTTCAAAAAAATCGGCAAATCAGCAGCAAACGACCTACATGCTAATTCCCAAAGATCAGGACAGCGATATGAAAGAAATTGAACTTACGGTTTCTTTTTCACCCTTTGCGATCCATGTGCTTGAAACGACCGATCAATTAGGGCAAAAAAATAGACTAGAGTTTTCTAATAGTGTGATCAATAGCACCATTTCAGATACGGTTTTTGATTACCAAAAGGTCAAAAAAACATTGGAGAAAAAAGATGAAAGCCAAGAAAAAAATCGGCATGATCAGCCTGGGGTGTCCTAAAAATTTGGTTGATAGCGAAGTCATGCTCGGCATGGTCGCGCAAGAAAATGATTTAGAGATTACCGGTAATCAAGATGACGCTGATATCATGATTGTTAACACCTGCGCCTTTATCGAAGATTCAAAAAAAGAATCCATTGATACCATTTTAGAAGTTGCGCAGCTTAAAGAAGACGGCAAACTGCAAAAACTGATCGTAGCGGGCTGCTTGGCACAGCGCTACAAGGCAAAGCTTGAACGGGAACTTCCTGAGGTCGATCATTTTATTGGCACGGGTGAGTTTCAACACATCACCAAATTTTTAAAAGCCTCGCAAGGCTTGCCATTGGCCAAATCACAAGTGGCCAAGCCAGAATATGTCTATGATTACGCCACGCCAAGAATTTCGACATTGCCACCCCATACTGCTTATGTAAAAATAGCCGAAGGCTGCTCACGTACATGTAGCTTTTGTATCATTCCACGTTTGCGCGGTCCCAACCGCAGTCGCTCGATTGAGTCCATTGTCAAAGAAGCGCAGCATCTAGCGCAACATGGCGCCAAAGAAATCAGCCTTATTGCGCAGGATTTAACTGCCTATGGTTTGGAGAGAGACGATGACGCTAATTTGGTCAAACTGCTGCGCGCTTTGGTCGAGATCGAAGGCTTGGTCTGGATTCGGCTGATGTATAACTATCCGATGTACTTTAGTGACGAGCTGGTGGAGCTCATTGCCCACGAGCCAAAAATTTGTTCGTATTTGGATATACCTCTGCAGCATATCGATGCGGATCTGCTTAAAAGTATGGATCGCAAAGTTGATGAACAAGAAACCTATGTCCTGCTCAAAAAGCTTCGAGACAAAATACCCGGTTTGATTTTGCGCACCGGCATGATCGTTGGTTTTCCTGGTGAAACCCGGGCCCAGTTTGAAAAGTTAAAAGATTTTATCACGGATATAGAATTTGACCGTTTGGGCGTGTTTACTTATTCGCAAGAAGAAGGCACCAAAGCCGCCACCATGCCCGATCAAATCAACGAAGAAATCAAACATGCGCGCAAAGAAGAGCTGATGCTATTGCAACAAGAAATCTCCAGCCGCCGGAATAAATCTTGGATTGGTAAAGAGCTGGATGTGCTTATTGATCATAGCTTTCAGCACGAAGGCCAAAATGTGCATGTCGGTCGTTTCGAAGGCCAAGCCCTTGACATCGACGGCAACGTGCAAATTTTTCATCAAAACCTACCCATCGGCGAATTTGTCAAAGCCAAAATCATCAATGCCACCGAATACGACTTGATTGCTGAAGTGTTGTGAGAAGGATTTTGCTATTTTGCCTTGTCTAAAATGATACGAATGGTTGTCTGTAGCGTTTGATCCGTTTGTCCCAGAAAATAGGTCGGTTCAGGTATGATTTTGATATCTGGTAATACTCCGTAGCCATCAAATAATTCCCCTGTTTTTTGCAACGATAGCATGCGGCCAAAACCAACAGATAATTCAGAATAAGGAAGCTGATAGTGTTTTTTTGCTGAGCTACCACCTCCAGATTGTTCACCAATGAGTGTGATTTGAGGTCGTCCTTTAAATGCTGATAAAAAGACATCTGCAGCTGAAAAATTATCTTTGTTCATCAAAATATATACAGGTTTTGAATAAAAATATTGTGGATTTCTGCTATTACGAACCAAATGGTAATGCCAGTCGCTATATAGATCTTTGTTGTACGAAATTGGTGTTGAAAATTGTTTCTGAAATTTTTTGATGAACTGTTTTTCCTGTATGGAAAAAAACTTTGAGTGCACAGGGTACATCAAACGGCTGCCAACTTCACAACCAGCAAATAAACGGCATTTCCCCAAGGCTGCGATGTAATATTTTTCGCTGTCTGGCATAAAGTAGGGCAGGAGATCATTGATAAGATATCGAGTTCCACCACCGTTTTTTCGGAAATCGATAATCAACGATTGGGTATTTTTGAAGTTTTTCATGTTTTGATGCAAATCGATGACTTCTTTGGAAGATAAGTCAGTATAGTTGGCCAGACGAAGGTAGCCGATATTGTTTTCAAGGACTTGTGTTTTATTTTTCGGCCACGTTCCATACCAGTGAGGACGCTCCGCAAGCTCAAGTGTAACGATTTTTTTTTCATGGAGATCATTTTCGAGAGTGATTGTGATTTTATCTTTCGATAATGCTTTTTGAAAATGTAGGTAGTAGGCTAACCAATAATACCGTAATAACCGTTGTACAGAAGCACTCAAATGCGTGGCAGTAGCCCCAGGTATATATTGATGTAAAGTACTTTCCCAATCAGTAAGAGAGATATGCTCGATGGCAAATAGATAAGGGTAGTTTGGAGCAATAAACTTTGATCGATCTGGTTCAAATGCAATGTACCTGGCGCCTTCTTCTTGAAGGGTGCTTTCTATAAGAAAAGGAAGATATAGAATTCTACTGTTTTCTTGGAGATGTTTTTCTAGGTATGTTTCCCATTTGCGTGTTTCAGCATGGGCATCAATTGTTTTGCCTAAAATACGTTGGGTATATTGAGCAAGGGTATGGATAGGTATATTGTCATCGGAAAATTGGAGCAAAGCTTTTTGTTGTTCTTCCACTAGATCTAATTGCGAAAGTGAAAGATAAGAAAAGTTAGATTGCAGCATGGAAAAAAAATACTGTAGATCAGCTGCAACTTCATCTGCGCTGAGTATGTCTTTGGCATAGCTATAAGGAGCGACAAAAAAAGCGTGGAGCAATAAAAAAACGAAGGTAAATTTTTTACGCATTCTAGAAACGTAACAAAATTTGTATGAATCTTCAATACGCGAAGTACATGTTAATGGTTATGATGGGGACAAATATTTTGCAGCAATCTATAAATAAATTAGAAGCTTATTTTTTTTTGATTTGATACTCATAGACGTTTTTTTGATGTTCTTTGTAGGTTTTTGAAAATACATGTTTGTGGTTGCGGTCGGCGACGAAAAATAAATAATCGGTTTTTTCTGGGTTGATGGTTGCCTCCAGTGCGCCCCAGCCGGGGCTGGCAATAGGGCCAGGTGGTAGGCCTTTGATGACATAGGTGTTGTAGGGGTGGGGCATGCGAATGTGTTTTTTGCGGATGTTGCCGTCATAATCCGGGATGCCATAAATAATGGTGGGGTCACTTTCTAGGCGCATGCCTCTAGCAAGACGGTTGTGAAAGACCGAAGCAATGGTGCGGTATTCACTTGCGTTGGCCGCTTCTTTTTCGATGATTGAAGCCAAGGTGACCCACTGATGTAAATTTAAGTTGAGCTCAAAAGCACGGGCCAAATGTTCGGGCGTTATTTTTCGTAGCAAATGATCGAGCATGGTTTGCACAACAAGTTCCGCATCCATGTCTTTGGCAAATTGATAGGTTTCGGGGAATAGATAACCTTCGGCGTTTTCTGCGGCAATATCAAATTCTGTAAGGATGGCTTTATTTTGACAAGCTTTGAGAAAAGCTTCTTGGCTGGTGATGCCCTTTTGCGCAAGTAGATCAGCAATCATCTGCATGGTAAAGCCTTCTGGGATGGAGATTTCTTGCAGGACCATTTTGCCTTTGGTGAAAGCGTGGATGATTTCTTGGATACTAGAAGGCTGCTGCAACTCAAAGGTGCCACTGCGAAATTTTTTATCTTTGCCGGTGACTTTGAGCGCCACTTTTAACAGCAATGGATGTTTGAGCACACCCTCTTGTTGCAGGCGTTTGGTGACTTGTCCGATGCTTTGGTTTTTGTCGACGGTCAACAATACACTCTTGCGATTGATAGGGTGATGATAGAACAAAATATATATAGCAAACCCTGCAAGTAAACCAATCACGATAAGACCAAGTCCATAAAACTGGATCGATTTTTTCTGGCGCAAACCTGTCATGATCCATGTTCCTCAAGATAAGCTTGCAATAAAATGGATGCAGCTATCGAGTCAACCAGCTGTTTTCTTTTTTGGCGTGAAACATTGCCTTGGAGTAAGGCATCGTTGGCGCTACTGGATGTACATCGTTCATCATAGAGTACTACAGGAACGCTGCACGCTTGTTCAATCGAGCGCGCAAAGTCTCTGGCTTCTTGGGTCATTTCGGAGTCAGTGCCCTTCATGGTCAGAGGCAAGCCAACAATGATTTTGGCGACCTGTTTGTCTTGGATGAGCCCGATGATATCTGTGATAATCTCTTTATGCATCGCCATAAATGGCAACGGCTGCGCAATGATAGCAAGCGGATCGGTCAAAGCCACCCCGACACGTTTACGTCCATAATCCAAAGCCAGTATTCTCATACAAAGAATGATTATAACCGAAAATACAAAAGGTGCCAGGGGTGCCAGGCACCCCTGGCACCTTTTTTATGACTTGTTAAGAAACGGGTTTGTCGTCGTCTTTGTCTGTGGTGATTTCTTCGGCGCCTGGGTCGACCGTAAAAGTTTTCGGCATGATGCCACCATCGACGATAGGCGCATTGTTTTCAAACAGGTCTGCCGTTGAAGAGGGCCCACAATCCAGGCTGCCAGCATTGATACGACAGATCTTGACGCCGTTGTCGCCAATGATCATCGCCAGATTTTCCTGGTTATTGATATTGATGTAGCGCAGTGTGCCCATGCTCAAGTTGCGTTGACGTGGCACATTGCTGTTTAGAATCAAGCTAATGTCGCCCATGAAGTAGTTCACCGAGTTATCACCAACTGCGTAGAAAACATTGTTGCCAACTGCGACATCATTAAAACGTTGGACGATGTGTCCACCAGGTTGGGTATAGGGTGATGAAGTGTTTTGTACATTGGTCCATAGGTACCCTGATTTGGATCCTAAGTAGTCCCACTCATGATATTGCGCGCCGGTTTGTTCTTCAATTTGTTTGAGTGTCTCTGGAGGGACAGAATCAGCATAGTAATCTTCGATGACAAAGATGCGCCCGTCAGTGGTAAGGGTCGCGGTTAAACCGTCAAAGTTTGAAATACGTCGCGGAGGTGCGGTGGTGATAAAGATGGAGTTTCCTGTATGATCGTTGAATGCATATATACTTTGCCCCATGCCGTATGGATTGCGCATTTGGCTATTCAGACCCAAATAAGTGTTGGGTGGCAAAATACTTTGTGAACGTGCGATGACGCTCATCAGGTTGTCTTGTGCAAACGCATCTGAATCCGAAATATTGTAAGCAATGGTTTTGCCAAAGTTACCGTTGAATTGGGTCGCGATGTAGAGCATGCCGTGATCTTCATCGATGGCAAGATCAACAATGTTATGACCTGGTAAGGGTACCTCATATTGCACGCTTGGTACCATACGACCAAAGCGATCTTGATAAGATTCGCGCATGACCACCAAGGTGTCAAAAATATTGCCGCTTTTGGCCAAACTGGCAACAACATAATCGGTATCACCGGCATCGATGACCCCAACCGTACCGGTCAAATTCATATACATTCTGCCCAATGTACCGCCACCAATCGAGAGAGGAATGTAAGTAATATCTCGGCCCATCTCACCAGAGCGTGTTACGTAAACGCCACGCGCACTTAACGCCACGCGACTATCCTGCGAGCATGCAACTTGGGCAATCGAACGGGCTGCGCCGGTATTGGTAAATTGATTGATGTAAAAATTTCTTCCACCTTTGGGGATGTCAAAACGACGGACCATACATGGTTGGGTACCACCTGCACCAAAGTTTGTTCCAGCTTGGCTTACTACACTGTTTTGACCGGGAATTTGATTGTAAGGCGTGCCACCACCGGTTTGACCGACGGGTGTGACTGGACTGGTACCGGGACCAGCAAGATTTGGATTGACTGATTGTACACCAGAGGTGCGGCTGGTGGTATTGTACGCAAGATAAATACCAATATTGGCATCATAGGAAGCACCACCGAACTGACGATCAATTTGCCCATAAATGGCATTGCCCGCACCCTGTCCGTATAGACCTCGTCCTGTGCCTAAGTCTGTCTTGCAGCCAGTCAGTGATAAGGTGCCGATGACCAGCAAAATAGCACTTGTATATGTTGTTTTTCTTCTCACGTCTCTTCTCGCTCTTTAAATAACACAAAGCGACATCATAATACAATAAAAGTTTTGATGTGCGGTTTGTCTCATCACTTAGGAATATACAATGTCCGTGCCAACTTTTTTACATATATTTATCAATAAAAACAATGACTTAAAATAATAATCGCTGGGACAAGGGTGTCTTTTGGCCAGGTTCTATGCGACATGGGGGACATTTTTTCGCGTGAAAAAAAAGGCAATAGAGCATATAGTCCGGCTGTACACCATGCATAGCTACCAAAACCCATATCGATCTGACTTGCCATTTAGAGAGCGTATGGCCAGTTTTTGGGTGACGATGGCGGGGTGTGGCGCCAGCCGAGTCGCGCCAGGAACCGTGGGCGCCTTGCTTGGCGCCATTGTTTTCTTGGCAGTTGCAGACCTACCATGGTGGATACCTTTGCTTTTGATCATCATCGGTTTTGGGATCAGCGTTTGGGCGATTGATTTTTTGCAGAAAAAAAACCAGAGTGTTGGCGACGCCTCTTGGATTGTCGTTGATGAAGGGGTTGGCATTTGGATCACACTACTTGGCTGGGATGGCACCTTACAAATGCTGGTAGCAGGTTTTGTGCTCTTTCGGCTTTTGGATATTACCAAGCCTTTTCCTGTTCGCTACTTCGATAACAAAGGCCACAGTGGTATGTGGGTCATGTTAGACGATGTTTTTGCCGGCATTTTTGCGTGGGGCATTTTGCAAGTATTGGATGCGTTGCGAGTGTTTATATGAAAATCGAAGTGATCACCATTGGTAACGAGTTGCTTGATGGCCGACGCACCGATAGCAATACAACATGGATAGGACATGTCTTGAGTCAGCATGGTTTGTCTATCACCTATCGGCAAAGTGTAAATGATGACGATCAAGATATTCAAGATGCACTGTTATATGCCACCCGAAGATCCGACATCGTTGTGACCACAGGTGGGTTAGGACCTACCCTCGATGATATAACGTTTACCGCAGCTGGCAAAGCGGCTGGGCAACAGTTGGTTTTTCATGCGCCGATCATGGATAAGATCAAGCAAAGGTATGCCGCACGTGGCTTGGTGGCACCTAGGTCCAATGAAAGACAAGCTTGGCTACCGGCAGAAGCCAAAGTCTTAGAAAACGAATATGGTACGGCGCCAGGGGCTTTTATGCAGATCAACGACACGCCGGTTTTTATTTTTCCTGGCGTGCCGTCCGAAAT
>JAGRMV010000085.1 GCA_020441045.1 Deltaproteobacteria bacterium
ACAACCTCTAAAATAGATTAGAGGGATGATACTGGATTAATAGATGGGGTTTGCAAAGGTTTGAATTTTTTGGACCATGGAGAAAAAGCCGTTTCTCCGAGTGGGGCTTAGGTGTTCGGATAGTCCAATCTGCGCAAAGACTTCTTCTATGTTGATTGCCTGGATTTCTTCTGCGGTTTTGTTGTTGTATAGGTGGATCAAAATACTGGCCAAGCCTTTGACGATAAAGGCATCAGAGTCTGCTTGAAACTTATGCCGGCCATTTTCCTCGGTATGGGTGAGCCAAACTTGACTGACACATCCTTGGACTTTGTTTTCCACGGTTCGCTGTTCTTGTGGTAGGGGAGGTAATTTTTTTCCCAAATCGATAATATATCTGTACCGATCTTCCCATTGGTCAAAAAGCGCGAAGTTTTCGATGAGTTCCTGCGTAGTCATACTGTATAGATTGCTACACACTTAACAGAGAATTGACAAGCCTTTGGCTTGTCATACTAGATAGACTTACCAAGAAGATTTGGTAACACCAGAAATCTCACCACTGTGCGCAAGTTCACGAAACTTGATTCTGGAAAGACCAAATTTTCTAAAGTTGCCACGTGGACGACCCGTGATAGCGCAGCGAAGACGAATGCGAGTTTGCGCAGCATTTCTTGGCATTTGTGCTAGTTTGGCACGTGCGTCCATACGCTCAGTCAGTGGAATGCTCACATCTTTTGAAATTTTACGAAGGGTCTCACGCTTTTGCGCAGCTTTTTCAGCCCAAGCGATGCGATGATTGTTTTGTGTAATTTTTCCTTTTTTAGCCATAGAGCGGCTCTTTTAGCGAAGTTTGTTCATAAATGCAAGCCTTTTATCTGTTTTACGACTTGCATAAATGCAAGTCGTGGGCTTGTGCGATGAGAGTTACTCATATTTTTCGATGTGGTGCGCCGTCATTTTATAGCTGGCGGTAAAAAACTCATTTTGGGTTTGATCGATTTGTAGCGTTCCATATACCCAAAACGGATGCCAAAGATCCTCAGGGTTGATGTGGCTGTTTTCAAGAGTGACCAAAACAATTTGATTCGGCGGCGGTGGTGGTGTGTGAACACACGAGACAGGATAGGGGACCAAAGTAAACTCAAAGATTTGCGCCGCATCGTCGGTCAGAGGGGTGACAAAACCAGCAATTTTGACTTCTTTGCCGTTGGCATCTTGTATGAGGGGGGCCATTTTTCCAGTCGCAGGGTCAAGGCCTTTAAGCTCTTTCCAGCCAAGTTTGAGAATTTTTTCATCAGGCGCTTCGCTTTGTTTTTTGTTGCAAGCTCCAAAGCTAAGCAGGCAGAGGCTAAAAACAATTAAATATAGAGATAACTTTTTCATGCGGGGGTGAGTCCTTGCTGTAGTGTTTTACGGTAAGCCATGATGGCAGGAATCCAGCCAATGACAAAGCCGGCTATACAGACACTGCCGATGATTTTCCATAGCTTGGGGTCACTGATTGGAAAGGTCAGCGAAATACCAAAGGCCGGTTGCAAGATGCCCCCAAAAGCAAGAATCAATAACCAGAGTAAGAAAAGTCCGAGCAAGGAGCCGACAACAGTCAAGAAGGTCGACTCAATCACAAATAGCCACGCGATCTGTCTGGGGGTTGCCCCTTGCGAGCGTAATACCGCGATCTCATAGGTGCGTTCACGCATACTGGTTAAAATCAAAGTCAGAAGTCCAAGCATCCCCGCAATAAAAACAAAAATAGAGATGATCCACAAAGCTTTTTCAGCCACGGCTACCAAGTTCCAAATTTCGTAAAAGGTTAATCCTGGAATGATTGCCAGCAAAGGTTCTTTTTTGTACTCGTTGATAGCACGTTGGAGGCCAAAAATAGCTACTTTGTTTTTTAATCCAATGAACATAGCTGTAATGGAAATAGGTTTTAGCTGTTCCATATCGTCTGCACTTTCATGGTTTTCCAAGTGAATTTTTTCAATGGCTTGTAAGCTTACATATACAGCTTTATCAACGGGCGTGCCGGTAGGTTTTAAAATGCCGACAATGGTAAAAGGATGATCATCATGTGGATCAAAGGAGGTTTCGCCCATCCCATGTGCAACTACAATATTGTCACCAATATGGTATCCTAATTTTTTTGCCACATGGTATCCCACGACAACATCACTTGCACTGGCAAAGGTTTGTCCGGAGGTTAATGTCAGCTGTTGTTTGTTGCCATATTTAAAGTGTTGGAAAAAATCTTTTGAAGTGCCGATAACGCGAAATCCGCGGTGTGAATCGCCTAATGAAATCGGTATGGCAAAGGCAACGTCTTGTTTCTGTTGCATCGAGGTAAAAAAACGATAAGAAATATTATTACTAGGAAAACCTTGATGAAAGACAGTAGATAGCAGGAGTTGACTGGCACCTGTTTTGGCACCGACGATCAGATCAATATTGGAAATGGTGTTTTGGAAACTTTGCTTGGCATCTACTCGCAGACGGTTAACTCCGACTAAAAGTGTGACGCTGATCATGATCGAAAACAGTGAAAGTCCTACTGTTGTTTTACGAAATGCGATGCTTTGTAAGGTCAAGGTAAATAAAAATTTCATGCGATATGCACCAGATTGCGGGTTGAAATAGAAATATCAAAATAAGGCTGCAATGCAACGTCATGGCTAACAAACATCAAAGTCGAGCCTTGTTGTTGACATTGATCAAGCAATATACGCATACATATATCGGTATTTTCTTGATCTAACGCAGATGTGGGTTCATCGGCCAAAATAATTTTGGGGTTACCGATGGTAGCGCGGGCGATGGCCACTCTTTGTTTTTGACCTTGGCTTAGGTTAACGGCCTTGTGATGAAGAACATCTTGTAATTGCAAAGTCGTCGCCAAAGCTTTGATGTCGCCTGTGAAGTTGTTTCGTTTGATACTGGAAAGAGCCAAAGGCAGGGCAATATTATCTTGTACAGATAGATAGGGGACCAAGTTAAATTGCTGGAAGATATAGCCCATATGATCTCTGCGAAAATGGTCACGTTGTATGGTCGAAAAATCTGAAAAAACTTGGTCCAGCAGCGTGATGTTGCCGGACTGACAACTCAAAACCCCAGAAAGTAAATGCAAAAAAGTAGTTTTCCCCGACCCACTGGGACCATGTATAAAAACAGTTTGACCTTGCGCAATCTGAACATCATCAAAATGGTAGGCTTGATCTCCGCTATAGGTAAAACGAAGGTCCTGGGTCCGAATCATCTATATTATCTTTAGTGTTTTTTGAGTTTGATCAACGCATTTTTCTTCTTGATATTGACGGGCGGGAGGATTTGTTCGCCAATGATAAAATGGGTCTTGGCAGTTTCGATTTCAATTGGCAGGTCAAAAAATGGATTCAAATCAATGGAAACAATGTTCAGTGGCTTGCTACAAGTGTATTGAAAAGACAACATGTAGTCGGCATGGTCACTGCTTAAGTCCTTTTTTTGGAAAGAGGATTTGGTCAAAGCGCAGTCAGGGGTCCAGCCATCAACCGTAAAAATATTTTCAGCGTTACGAATTGCATTTAGATTCTTATGGGATGGATCCTTGATATCATCGGCTGGAAAATCAATTTCAAATAAAAGTGTGGTTGTGGTTTGTAAGACTTGAATATTGGCTTGATGGTGGACGTGGCCACTGTGGATTTCCATGTCTACTTTTTCTACCTCAACGGGCTCAGCTTCTTGGGCATGATGCTCATCGACATGATCAGCGGCTTGTTCCGCTTCAGGTTTTGCAACGGCTTCGGAAGCAGGGGCTACCGTTTCTTCTGCATAGGCGAAAAAGGTGGTTGTCAAAGCTAAAAATAAGGCTGTAAGTAACTTCATAATCCCTCCTGTATCATTTGTTGCTCTTGGCGTCAAAGGGGGGATCGAACTTATGGACAATGTGGCCTTTTTGTCATACAAGCCAGATCCTATGCATACGTACGGATTTGAAAAAATAGAAAAAAAGTGGCGTGACAAGTGGGAAGCGGAGCAAACGTTTGCTGTGCCATCTACAAGCGCCACCAATTTTGATCGAAATAAGCCCAAATACTATATTTTAGATATGTTTCCGTATCCTTCAGGCAAAGGCCTGCATGTGGGGCATCCATTGGGATATATTGCAACCGATATCGTGGCACGGTTTAAACGGATGAAAGGATTCAATGTACTGCATCCGATGGGGTTTGATGCATTTGGACTTCCGGCTGAGCAGTATGCTATTGAAACTGGAACCCACCCCGAAGTAACGACCTTAAAAAACATTGAGAACATGCAAAAACAATTGCGCCAATGTGGTTTGAGTTATGATTGGTCACGTGAGATCCAAACCATTGATCCGAAGTACTACCAATGGACACAGTGGATTTTCTTGCAAATCTACAATGCATGGTTTGATGAAGAGCAAAACAAAGCGCGTCATATCGATACTTTGATCCAGGCCTATGAAAATGATGTGTATAGAGTAAGCGCTGAAAAACAAAGGGTTGCAAAACAAAATAAAGACTATGTAAACGCCACAAAATTTGCAGACTTAAGCAAAGCCGAGCAGCAAGATGTGTTGGGGAAAGACCGTTTGGCCTTTTTGGACGATGTGACGGTCAATTGGTGTCCTGGTCTGGGTACAGTGCTGGCCAACGAAGAGGTAACCGTCGACGGACGAAGTGAAAGGGGGAATTTCCCTGTGTTCAAGCGTCCCTTGAAACAATGGATGCTGCGAATTACCAAATATGCTGATCGTCTCGAAGATGACCTGCGCTTGGTTGACTGGCCTGCTGCTGTTAAGCATATGCAGCGCAATTGGATTGGTAAGAGTCAGGGGGCGACCATTGAATTTGCGTTGGAACGAAATGCAAACGAAAAAATCCCCGTGTTCACCACTCGGCCTGATACACTTTTTGGGTGTACGTTTATGGTCCTGGCCCCGGAACATCCATTTGTTGAGCATTTGGTAACTGATGACCAAAGAAGGGCGGTGCAGCGTTTTCAAGAAAAAATGGCGGCAAAGTCAGATGTGGAAAGACAGAGTGATACCAAATCCAAAGAAGGTGTTTTTACGGGGAGTTATGCTGTTAATCCGGCCAATGGGCGTAAGATGCCTATCTGGATTGCTGATTACGTATTGATGGGATATGGATCAGGTGCAATCATGGCGGTGCCAGCGCATGATCAGAGGGATTTTGAATTTGCCAAAAAGCATTTGATTAAAATTCGTGCGGTGGTGCAACCAGATGATAAATTTCTCAAAGAACATCAACTATCGCTGATGGAATATCTAGAAGATCCTGGATCTCTTGATGTTGCGTTTGAAGAAAAAGGAGTCGGCGCGCAATCAGACAGCAAAGATATTGATCTCAATGGTATAACAACGGACCGGGCCAAAGAAAAAATGATCCAGTTCTTAGAGACCAAAGGTCTCGGATCTCGGCGCGTACAGTATAAATTGCGAGA
This sequence comes from Deltaproteobacteria bacterium, assembly GCA_020441045.1. Taxonomy (GTDB): domain Bacteria; phylum Bdellovibrionota_G; class JALEGL01; order JALEGL01; family JAGRMV01; genus JAGRMV01. The sequence goes on from JAGRMV010000085.1 coordinate 5,458, forward strand.
TTGGTTGTTCTCTAGACAGCGCTATTGGGGCGAGCCTTTTCCGATTTTGCATGGCCCAGATGGAGAAATTCGCGCCGTTGACGAAAAAGATTTACCCGTCGTATTGCCGGAAATGAAAGATTTTAAACCGTTTGCCTCCGATGATGTGCATGCTTTACCAACGCCTTCTCTAGGTAGGGCGCCAAAAACATGGCAAGAAGTTGAGATCGATGGGGTCAAATACACGCGTGAGCTCAACACCATGCCGCAATGGGCTGGGTCCTGTTGGTATTATTTGCGGTTTATTGACCCAGGTAATGATCAGCGTTTTGCAGGCGAAGCAGAAGAACAATACTGGATGGGGGAAAACGGAGTTGACCTTTATGTCGGTGGTGTCGAGCACGCTGTTTTACACCTATTATATGCTAGGTTTTGGCATAAAGTGCTATTTGATTTAGGTCATGTTTCTACCTGCGAGCCTTTTGGTAAGCTGTTTAACCAGGGTTATATTCAAGCTTATTCTTATCAAGATGAGCGAGGCATGTATGTATCGGCGTTGGATGTACAAGAGGAAAAAGACGGGACCTACACGTATAACGGTGCCAAAGTGACGCGTCAGTTGGGTAAAATGGGAAAATCTTTGAAAAACTCCATTAGTCCAGATGAAGTCATTGAAAGTTTTGGTTGTGATACATTCCGCCTTTACGAGATGTATCTCGGTCCGATTGAACAGTCTAAAACTTGGGATACGGAAGCTATTGTTGGCGTGCATCGGTTTTTGCAGCGTGTATGGAGAAACTTTATCTCAGAAGAAGATGGACAGCTGCAGGTCGTCGACCAACCGATGGATGACACCTTGAAGTTGATTGTTCATAAAACCATCGACTTGGTTTCCAAAGATATGAACGAAATGAAGTTCAATACGGCAATTGCACACTTGATTCAGTTGAATAATTTGTTTGTTTCGATGGATCAGATTCCGCTTGCAGCGGCGCAAAGCTTTGTCTTGATGCTCAGTCCACTAGCACCACATTTGTGTGAAGAGCTATGGCAACGTATGGGGCATCAAGAGAGTTTGTCGTACCACCCTTGGCCACAGGCCGATCGGTCTGTCTTGGCAGAAGATAAAGTAGAAATTGTTGTACAGATCAATGGCAAAAGAAGAGCCAATATAGAAGTGGCGCCTGATATTTCTAAAGAGGAAGCTGAGGCCTTGTCCATGCAGCAAGATAATGTTAGAAAACACTTAGAGGGCATGGAAATCGTAAAGTTTGTCTATGTGCCAAAACGTTTGATCAATTTTGTGGTCAAACCAAAATAGTTGCGACTGTATCAATCAACGTCGCAATTTAGCATTGCCGTTTGATAGGACATGCCGAGCACATATACGTTTTAGTAAAGGAGAATACGAATGAAAAAAGGATTTTAAGTCTTAGCATCGCTTTGCTTGCTCAGTTGGCGCAAGCGCATTGTGAGATACCTTGCGGGATATATGATGATGACCTGCGTTTTGATTTGATTTTTGAACACATTCATACGTTGGAAAAGTCGATTGCTGAAATCAAAAAATACGAAGGCAAGAAAAACAATAATCAGCAATTTGTGCGTTGGGTGATCAACAAGGAAAAACATGCGACTGAAATTCAAGATATTGTGACGCAGTATTTTCTTACACAACGAATCAAGCCCAATCCCAATCATAATCATTATGCCGATCTTGTTGCGTATTTTCATGAAATGATGGTATTGGCAATGCAGGTCAAGCAAAATGCCAATTCTGAGCAAGAAATTCAAAAATTGCATAAACTTGTTGAGAAGACGCAAAAGACCTATCAGGAGTATCGTAATTATCTAGAATCATTGCAAAAAAAGTCATAGTACTAAAGTATCTGCCGAGCTTGCAAAAGACAGCAAACCCTGTTAAAAGGCTCAGGCTTTATGTGGACATAAAGTGTTCCCAAAGCGATGCCGTTATCGTGGCATAGAAGGAACCAATTGAGGTAAAGAGAGATGAAAAAAGACATTCACCCAGAATATAAAGAAGTTTTGTTTTATGATGTGACCAGCGGCACGAAAATGCTCACTCGCTCAACCCGAATCTCTGAAGAGATGATGGAGCATGAAGGTAAAGAGTATCCTGTCATTCGTCTAGACATTTCAAGTAGCTCGCACCCTTTTTACACAGGACAAAACCGTATTTTGGATACGGAAGGTCGTGTTGAGAGATTTAGAAAAAAATACGGAAAGTAAGGATAGGACTACGCTATGGCTGACATTATTTATATGATTTCTTCTGCAGGAACCGGACATTTTTACACTGCTACGAAGAATAAAAAAAATCAACAGGAAAAATTAAAACTAAAAAAATATGATCCGGTTGCCCGTAAGCACGTCTACTACGTAGAAAGTGCAAAGCTAAGCAAATCTAAGGGCAAAACCATTAACGTGTAAGGAATTTGTATCATGGCTCAAATATGTGAATTAACAGGTAAAAAACCATTGACTGGCAATAAAGTCAGTAACTCGAATGTGAAAACCAAAATGCGTCAGATGCCAAACTTGCATACCAAACGGTTTTTTATTCCGGAGTTGAAAAAATCAGTCTCTTTAAAACTGTCTTCTCATGCGATTCGTACGATCGATAAAATTGGGCTTACAAAAGCAGTTCTCAAACAAGATGAAGCGCTGCTGAGTAAAACACTACAAAAAGTGCAAAGAGATTTGCGAAAATAACTTTGGCTCATCATTTTCTCTGATAAAGTACGAACATGGCTTTAGGCAACACGTTTACGCGTTTTAAAAAGACGGAAAAAGACTTTCGTATATTTAATATGTTCCCACTAGTGTCTGTACATGTTGCAGCTGCAATTACAGTTTATTTGTCAGGTGTAAGCTGGGTCGCGGTTTTGGTATGTGTTTTCATGTATTATTTGCGCATGTTTGGTATTACTGGAGGTTTTCATCGGTATTTTGCCCATCGCAGTTTTAAAACTGGACGTGTCTTTCAGTTTGTATTGGCGTGGCTTGGTACTTCTGCAGCCCAATTGGGACCCATCTGGTGGGCTGGGCATCATCGTGATCATCACAAATTTTCAGATACGCCTAAGGATGTACACTCCCCGATTCAGCGAGGTTTTTGGTGGGCACATATAGGCTGGTTGTGGTCAGATAAATACAATGTGACCAAGTATG
>JAGRMV010000086.1 GCA_020441045.1 Deltaproteobacteria bacterium
ACTGATGCAAACCGTACTCTTTGGTGTTGGGGTCGTGGTGGAAGTGATGGGACGCTGGGTAATGATGGTGACCTTGATAACGATGGGTTTTACAATGATAGAAATGCACCAACACAAGAAGAAGGAAATTATACAGATTGGGCAACTGCAGAAGCAGGTCAAAGAGCTTCAACGTTTGGCATTCGAGATGATGGAACCGATCGCACCCTTTGGTCTTTTGGTGAGGGTGTAGACGGAACGACAAGTGGCGACCAACCTGTTCAAGAAGGAACAGATACAGATTGGTCTATTATCACATTAGGTGCCTGGGAATTCTGTGGCATTCGGGACGATGGAACCGATCAGACCCTTTGGTGTTTCGGTAACAACAAACACGGTCAGCTAGGAAACAATGATGACGGTAGTGTTTCTTTCGGTGCTATTGCGCAAATTGGTACTGGCACAACATGGACGGATATTGAGTTAGGAACAGGGTATGGTTGTGGAGTCCTTGATAATGATTTGTACTGCTGGGGTCGTAACCATGATAACGAATTGGGTCTAGGGGATGATTTGTCAGGTTTTGCGTCATGTCAGGTCCACGGTGGAACGGCTTTTTATGCACAAGATTGCTGGGAGCCAGAGTTGGTTGATGGAGATGAAACTTGGACAGCAGTTGTCTCTGGTGTTGGCCAATCATGTGGTATCAACAGCGATGATGAAATGTATTGTTGGGGAGAAAACAAATATGGACAAGTTGGAATAGATGATGCTGATACAACATCACCAACCCCAACCAAAATAGAAGTGAGCATGTAAGTGAAAAACGCAGATAAAAGAGAAATAAACGGAGGACTTATGAAATTTAGCAAAATATGCCTACTTTTGGGTGCCGTTGTAACCTCGCTCACGATGTTTGGATGTGGTAGCGATAATGATAACAATCCAGATGAAGTAGCAGAGGTGGTGTGGCAAATAATTGAAGCAAGTGGTCGACATATATATAACGGTTCAGGGCAAAGCTCTCATACCTGTGGTATTTCCACAGAGGGAGAACTTTTTTGTTGGGGTGCAGGTGGTGAAGGTCAGTTGGGTACTGGAAACCGTGCCAGCACGACAACACCGATACAAGTTGGTGAATCGACTACTTGGACAGATGTAGCTGTAGGTGGAGGTTTCACCTGTGGTATTGATGCAGGTGAGCTTTATTGTTGGGGCTCTAATCGAGCTTATCCAAACTTTAACTTGCCATCAAAATGGTCTCTTCTTGGTCTAGGGGATGATTTTGATGATGTCGATTCAGTTGCAATACCGACACAGGTTGGTACAGCAACTGACTGGACGCAAGTTACAGCTGGAACAAACCATGCTTGTGGCATCCGAGATGATGGAACCGATCAGACCCTTTGGTGTTGGGGTTATGGTGCATCTAGTGGTGCTCTTGGTAACAGTGATGCGGATCCAGATCAAGGTTCATTGTATGAAAACAAAAATGAACCTACACAAGAAGAAGGTAATCATACCGATTGGGCATATGTTGAAGCCGGTGATCGAAGTATGACGATGGGGATTCGAGATGACGGAACCGACCGCACCCTTTGGCATTTTGGTCAAAGTCTTAATGGTCTTTCAGACAGTTCTGTTGCCCAACAAGTTGGAGCTGAAACCGATTGGGCAACCATAGCACTTGGTGCTTGGGAATTCTGTGGTATTCGAGATGACGGAACCGATCAGACTCTATGGTGTTTCGGTAACAACAATCATGGTCAGTTGGGTGATGGAACAACGGGCTCGGTTAGTATAGCAGCTATTGCGCAAATTGGTGATGGTACCGCATGGTCAGATATTGATATGGGTCCAGGTTATACTTGTGGAATTGAGAGTAGTGATCTTTATTGCTGGGGTCGTAACCATAGTGGAGAGTTGGGTTTAAATACTGATCTAACTGCTTACAGTTCATGTGAAAGTCATGGTGGTGATGAAGATGAGCCAAGTGATTGTACAGAACCAGAATTGGTTTCTGAAGCGCAAACATGGGCATCTCTGTCAGTAGGGACGGGTCATGGATGCGCGATTTCTAGTGATGATCAGACTTTTTGTTGGGGTAAAAACTTTTTTGGAGAGTTGGGTGTAAGTAGTGTGCAAGCTACTGCAAATCAACCAACAAAAATAGAAATCTCCAATTAGGATAAATGAACCCAAATTATAATAAAACAAAAAAAGAGACACAATTTGTGTCTCTTTTTTTGTTGAGGGTTCGTATAAAACCGCAGTTACTATTTTTTGATAGTTAAGCAAAATAATATGAATATTTGCAATAAAAAAAACCTTACGTGTCTTCTTATATTTTGCACAATCTACACACATACATATGCATCAAATCAAGTGAGAAAGACACAGGATCCGCCTTTTATTTCAGGAATGCAATACAAGTTTTGTCAACCATTGACAGAGATTGAAAAACAAAGACAAAAAAAATGGAAACAAACAACAACAAGAATTGTTGAAAAAGAGACAGGCGAGAAAAAGTATGGCCATCGTTATGGAATGTGGCACTTTTGGGATAGTAACAATAATAAAATGGCAGAAGGTTCATGCTTACCTAAACCGCCACATAAACGTACAGACCACGATGGTTCTTGGAACTATTGGAATGAAGAAGGACTTCAAGTAAAAATGCATTGGGAACATGGTATAATCAATGGTATATGGACGCTTTACAACAAAGAAAATGAAAAAATATGGGAGTTTTTGATTAAGCCAGGTGAAGCCAGAAAAGAAATTTTTGTTAACGAAAAACAACTAGAACAATATGGTTTACGAAAGTCATATACCAACAAAACATCATCAAAACAAGAGCGCCACCATGATTCGTAAGTTTTTTATATACGGCGTATGTGTTCTGGTCGTTGTTTTGTACCTTACACAACAAGACAAACCTGAACAGGTGAAGAAAACAACAAAAACACAGGTTGTTGATGTAAAACCGATGGAGTCAATCAAGCATGAAGTAAAACAAGATGTAAAAACTGAAATTAAAACAAAAGAACAAATCGAATATGAAAAAACCCAAGCGTATGAAATTACTTTACAACTAACAAGTATATTGGAAGAACTCGAAGTATTACAACAACAAAGAAAAGAAATATCTCGTGAAGAATTACATGCCAGACGGCATGATTTACATAGTATGCGGAAAGCTCAGCAAAAATCACTCTCACGCCTTTTGGAAGACTCACAATATGCCAGAGATGTTTACGCACAATTGTTGTTTGAACAACAAGATGAAACAATAATTGAAGAAATGATATTTGCAACACAAAGTATGCAGCCTCAAAATCGAGAAATGTTTGCAATGGGTCTTGCTTATAGTAGTGAGCAAAGACATAGAATCGCCGCTGCAAAAACTCTTGCAAGTGTTGGTACATCCAATAGTATAAAAACATTGGCACTTTTGGCCCAAAATGATGAAAATAAAGATATTCAAGTTCAAGCAATAGAATCTCTATCTAGATATCAGCCGGTAAAAAATATGGATATAGACCAAACACATGATGATATTGGTAACGCTCTACGTGAATTGTCCTCAAACCAAAACAACCCAGAAGATATTAGAAGCAAAGCATTAAGAGCTTTGATATCAAGACCAAGATTAAAACTGGAAGATAAAATTTACATTTCCCAGCTGGCTAAAGATACAAATAACGAGAAAATTAGACAAATAGCGCAAAATGCAATGAATACACTGAATATATCTTCATCAGATTGATGATGACACATTCTATTATCCATCAACCCCTTTTCCAATTGAATTAGTATTTGTTTTAGCAACTTGAATCTGTGCTTGTTTTCGTAGGTCTTGTAAGATCTCTTTTCTTAAACGTGTTTGATTGATTTTGGCCAAATGTATTTGGATGGACCCTTTATGTTTTTCAAACCCTCTTTTATCACCTGCTAAATAGATAAGATGATATCCAAACTCAGTTTTGATAGGTCCTACAACTTCTCCTACATTTGAAATGGAAAATGCTGCATTCGAGAATTCTGGGACCATTTCATCATACATAAACCACTTAATATCTCCACCACTTTCCTTGGTGCTTTGATCAATACTGTGTGTAGTAGCGAGCGCAGCAAAATTCTTTTTGGTTGGATTAAGGTTATATCGATTCAATACTGATATTGCTTCTTTTTTGGTAGGAAGCAAAATATGTTTGACCATAACACGATCAAGTTTATCCTTTTGATGTTCGTAAGTTTGACGAATTTCTTCTTCGCTGGGCTTGGTTGTCTGATTAAAGCGATCTTGAAAGTATTCGCGCATAATTTCTCTACGCAAACGAACAGAGTTTTGTAAAAGACCCGTATCAAGCGCACTTTGTAAAACCAACTCTTCTTCAATAATCTGTTGTAAAATCTCTTCTTTCTTGTCTGAGGGAATTTCATCGATACTAGATGGTGTTTTATTTTCACTAGTTTGTTCCAGACGTTTTTGCAATTGTTCGGCAGATATGGTCTGTTTATTGACAGTTGCAATAACTTGATCGCTACTTTGGTCTTTAGGTTGCTGCAAAGGGGTACAAGCTGTAAGAGTAAAAAAACACGAAACAATGAACAAAATATAACGCATAAGTATTTCCTTTATGACAATATTGAAAATAAAATTCATACAACCAGAGCGAAATGTAGCCGATAAATGGATAAAATCAAGTTTGAATAACAACATAATTATTGATATTCGCATATAGTATCACTTGACATGGCGCAAACTCAAAGTTAAGAAAACCAGTATATGTCTGAATTGGGTAACTCTTTTATCGATGTAAATGCCCGAAATTTTGACGATCGCGCAGGGGTTACCGATCAAAGAGCAAACGAAATTTCGCGTAACATCTTATCTCATCTTCCAAAACAAAATCATATTTCTATCCTTGATATTGGGGCGGGAACTGGCGAAATCGGGGCGTACCTATGTGGGCAAGATCGCACCTACACTTGCTTAGAAGAATCCAAAGATATGATTGCTGCTTTTGCCAAGCGCGCAAGTACGCTTGGGCTAGAACATTGTACCTTCTTACAAGGCGATGCAAATACAACCTGGCCATTTCCCGATCAGAGCAAGGATGTTGTTTTTGGTTCAAGGGTTTTTCATTTGTTGGATCCGGTCCATGTTGTTCATGAAACCTTACGCGTGTTAACACCTACCATCGGCACATTTGTCATGGGCAAAGTCAAACGAGACAAACAGTCACCGAAAGATCGTTTTCGCACTAAAATGCGAGAACTACTGATCGAATATGGCGCCCAGCCGCGGCCTAGCGAGAAAAGACGCGCTGGTATTTTAGATCAGCTTGAAAAAGCCGGTATGCATACACTTGCAACCCAAACCATTTATAGTTGGGAAACCACCCATCGCCCCATCGATTCGATTAGCAACTGGGCACAAAAAGACACCATGGGCGGTATCCTGCCACCACAAGCGGTGAAAGAAAAAGTTTTGACATCCTTACGGCAATGGGCACTGGATGTATATGGGGATCTAGACAAGGACGTACCTACACAAGAACATTACATTCTTGAGATGGCTACTTTTGATAAGCAATAGAGAAAAGGAAAATATGCAAACACAAGATATACTTACCGATTTGGGGAAGAAGCTCGTATCCAATTCGCTCACCGATGAACGATTGTTGGCCGAAACCGGAAACAGTCAACAAAGCGTGATGATTTTACCTGATGCCAACGTGGTCAAGCTCGGTGGACAGAGTTTGATTGATCGTGGCCGAAGCGCTGTTTTTCCAGTGATCGAAGAAATCGCCGAAAATTTAAAAACCCATAAGATGATCATTGGGACAGGTGCAGGAACTCGCGCACGTCATGCCTATAGCGTTGGACTTGATTTAACCCTGCCTACGGGTGTGCTTTCAGTGCTGGGCACGTTTGTCAGTATGCAAAACGCGCGAATGATTCACTACTTGCTTGCCAAACATGGGGTGCCATTTATTGAGCCAGGACAATTTCCACAACTCCCATTGTATTTGGAACAGCGCAGAGCTGCGGTGTTTTTTGGGATGCCACCGTATACGTTCTGGCAGAAAAACCCAGCGGTCGGTCGCATACCACCGCATCGAACCGATACAGGAACCTATCTTGTTTCCGAGGTATTTGGTTGTAAACGTATGATCTATGTCAAAGATGAAGAAGGTCTGTACACAGCCGATCCCAAAAAAGACAAACATGCAACCTTTATTCCAGAGATTACCGTGGCAGAGCTTAAAGCCAAAGACTTGCAAGATGTTGTGGTTGAGCGTGCTGTCTTGGACATCATGGAAAACGCGCAACACCAACGTGAAATTCAAATCATCAATGGTTTGGTGCCAGGCAATTTAACCAAAGCCCTTAACGGCGAAAAAATCGGAACCATTATTAAAGCCGACTAAATAGGAGATCAACATGACTACAACGATTGATAACAGACCGCATTTGGATTCACTGCTGATGCGTGAAAGTCTACTAGATAAAGATTTGGCGCCAAAAACCGACGCGCCTGTATTTAAAATGTTACCAGAATCGATTGTCATCAAAATTGGTGGACAATCGATTTTTGACAAAGGCATCAAGGCCGTAGGACCGGTGGTTGAAATTCTCAACAAAACACTCGATGCTGGAAATAAGCTGATCATAGGAACGGGCGGTGGTGCCCGTACCAGACACGTATTTTCCATTGGTATTGATTTAGGTATGCCTACGGGCGTACTTGCTCAGCTTGCCATGGCTGATGCCTTGGGAACAGCGCACATGCTTGGAACATTGCTAGCCCCCAAGGGCGTGGTTGCGATTCCGCCAGAAATGTTCGGACATCTATTGCCACTGTTTTTGCATTCAGCCCCTGGTGTTATTTACAATGGAGTACCACCCTATTCGATTTGGGAACAACCTGATAAAGTTGGTAAAATTCCACCGCATCGAACCGATGCCGGATGTTTGCTCTTAGCTGAATGTTTTGGTAGCAAAAAGTACATTCTGGTCAAAGATGTCGATGGGGTGTACGAAGAAGATCCTAAGAAAAATCCTGAAGCCAAATTTATCGGTGAAATTCGCTCGGATAAATTAAAAGACATGCATTTACAGTCGCTTCCATTTGATCGGGTTTTGCTCGACATCATGGAAAATACAAAATTGATCAAGCGTTTTCAAGTGGTCAATGGTACCAAACCAGACATGTTAGCTGCCGCCATTGAAGGTGACGAAAATGTAGGTACCACTGTTTATGCTCCCTAATGGACGTTTTGTTATCGATCCAAGAGATCAGCAAACAGTTTGGTCATAAGACTGTTTTAAGCAAGATCAGTCTCGATCTGCCCAGCCAAGGTTTGGTTGGGCTGGTCGGGCCTAATGGTTCAGGCAAAACCACCCTGCTTAAAATCATGGCAAATATGTTGTCATCGGATCAAGGTTTGGTTGCGATCAAAGGATCGGCGCATCTGCCCCATAAACAGGCAAGGCATTGTATATCCTATATCGATCAAGACCCGGCGCTTGATCCTGAACTGTCTGCGTATGAAATGCTTCAGCTTTTTTCTACGCTCTATGCCTTACCAAGGGCGAGGATTTCTGAAAAAATCAATGAGGTCATTGTAGGTTTTTCCCTACAAGATTTTTTGCATACGCCGTGTGCAAGGCTTTCGGGTGGGCAAAGACAGCGCGTGCATATTGCCATCGGTATGCTATCTGACGCGCCCGCCATTTTTTTTGATGAACCAACACGTGGCATGGACGCGCATATTCAAAATGATTTTTGGCAATATATTGCGCAAGTCAAAACAACCAAGCTTTTGGTTGTGGTGTCGCATGATTTAGAAAAAATCCAAGATTACTGTGACTATGTGTATTTGCTATCAAAAGGACGGATCTTAACACACGGAAGCCCCAGCAACTTGTTGCAAAATCATCAACGAACCCGCGTTGAACTGGCCTTTGAAAAAAACAATTTTCCCAATCAAGATACAATTGCTAAAATCAAAGAAAATAGCAGTGCGCAAGATTTGCACGTTTCACCGCATGCGCTGCATTTTTTTATGCAGGGGGACAGTTATCGTCTGCCGCATTGGGTAGAGTCCATGGAGCATATTGCCAAAGTTCATCGCTATGGGCCTTCGATTCGAGAGATTTTTTTCTATCAAACCGGTGAAACCATCCAGGCAAAACCAGAACATGGTAAGACCAAAAAAGGACGTCGATAATGAAAGATTTGGCTGTAGTATGGGTAGCCGCAAAGCGCACTTGGATCAAAACGCTACGCTGGCCAGGAACACTGACCTTTTCTTTTGTGCAACCTTTGATGTGGATTGTTTTTTTTGGGTTTTTGATGCAGAAGTTTGAATTGCGTGGGTTGCCTGCAGGGATAAGTTATCGAGATTTTTTGTTGCCGGGTATTTGTGCGATGACGGTTTTATTTGGCGCCTCGCAAATGGGCGCTTCGTATATTCGCGATTTGCAATCGGGTTTTCTCCAGCGCATGGTGACAACGCCAGCACCACGTTGGGCCATGCATTTGGGTAAAATATTTGGAGATACAACGCGCTTGATGGCGCAAGCGATCGTCCTATTGATCGTGGGAAGAATATTGGGGATGCATT